>WHTL01000394.1 GCA_009377735.1 Acidimicrobiia bacterium | reverse complement strand
GCTCGAGACCATCGAATACGGCTCCGGTAGATCGGCACAGCGGACCTCTCCGAGCTTCTCTAGGTCGGCTGCCGAGAAGGTGCGACCGGACAAATCGGGTCCCGAACCGGGTTGGCATGTCGCCGGACGGGCATGGACAGGGAGCGCCAAAAAAAGGGCCGCTACGACCACCGTGAGGATGGCGGTGCCACTCCCCAAGAATGGGAACACATATCGTCGTCTTGTCATATCGGTCATCCTCCCTCGTCAGGGACCGATTAGACATCGTAACGATCGTTTTGCCCCGCGAGGGAGATTTCACCCTCGAAGAATTCAGCAGCCTCTTGGAGCGAGACCGAAGGGTCGAGACGATTGGAGAGGTGGGTGAGGACGAGATGGCCCACACCACGGCGCTGGGCGATCTCGCCGGCCTCGCGCGCCGTTAGATGAAACGGGTATTCATGGGTCCCGGGCTCGCCCTGGTACGACGCCTCGCAAAGAAAGAGGTCGGCGTCGGTGGCGATCTCATCCCACTCACCCGGACCCGTGTCTCCCGTGTAGACGAGGCTCTTGTCACCAACCGTGAACCGGGTCGCAATATCGGGAACGGAGTGGTCGGCGGGGACAAAGGAGAGTGTGATCGGACCCACGGTGGCGGTATCACCGTCACCAACCTCGATGAAGTCGAACACCGACCAGAAGGGATGGTCATCGTCGGGTTCGACGAACCCCACCATCGCTTCGTTGACGCCGGGCGCGGCGTACACAGGGATACTCTCTCGGGGACAGGGTGAATATCCAAAGGCGTGGAATACCGCCAGAAGATCGGCGCAGTGGTCGACATGGCGATGGGAGATGACGAACGCATCAACCTCCCAAGGGTCCACCGGAAGGGAGATGTAGGTTCCCGGACCGCAATCGACCCAGATGGTGTGACCGTCCGCCTCCACGAGATAACCCGATGAAGGGGTATTTGCGGTCGGATAACCACCAGCCGACCCGACGACGGTGAGTCTCATGGTGCCAACCTTTCCTTGATCCATGCATCGTCCTTCTTCCGATAGCGGATACGGTCGTGAAAGCGGTTGGGCCGACCTTGCCAGAACTCGGCGACACCCCATGAGATCCGGTAACCACCCCAGTGGTCGGGACGAGGCACGTCGCCGTCGGGATACCGCATCTCCAACTCGGCGAACTCCTGGTCGAGGGTGGCCCGATCCGGGACCACCGAACTTTGAGGTGACGCCGCGGCCCCGAGACGGGCTCCGGGTGGTCGGGATGAGAAGTATTCGTCAGCCACGGTTTCGGCGACTGGGGTCACCTCTCCCTCAACACGAATCTGACGATGAAGGTCGAGCCAAAGGAAGGTGGCGGCGGCGTGGGGATTGTCCGCCAACTCCCTTCCCTTCCGAGAAAGGCGGTTGGTATAGAAAATGATCCCCTCCTCGTCTACCGCTTTGGCGAGTACGGCGCGGGCAGAAGGTCGACCTTCCACATCGGCCGTGGAGAGGACAAAGGCGTTGACCTGATGGACGCCAGCGGCATCCGCCTCCTCGTACCAGATGAGGAACTCAGAGTAGGGGTCCGTTGCCATCTCGGAGCGGCTGAGACCCTCCTGCTCGTACTCGATGCGAAGGGAAGAGATCCGGTCCATCGGTGACAGGGTAGAACACGGTGTCGCCGTGTGTAAGAGCACCCGTTCCTGCCAGTTAGTCTCCCTCCCATGGCCAAGGTTCGTGACCCCGATGCGGGGTTCTTCAAGATGTTTGGGCGTGCCCTTGCCAGAAGGTGCCCCCGTTGTGGATCCTCCGGGGTGTTTGCCTCCTGGTTCACCCTCGTCGAGGATTGCCCCGGATGTGGATTTCACTTCGAGCGTGAGGATGGATACTGGATTGGGGCGATGATCGTCAACACCACGATCACATTTGTGCTGTTCATCGTGGTTTTCGTTGGTGGCCTACTTCTCACCTGGCCCGATCCCAACTGGGGACTCATCCTCGGCGTCACCATCGGCGTCAACCTCCTCCTCCCCATCATCCTCTATCCACTATCCAAGACGGTGTGGTCAGCGGCCGAGCTGAGCTGGCACCCCCTTGAGGAGAGCGAGATCGTGGAAGCGATGGATCGGGTGGAGAGTCGCTCCTAGATGTTCCTAGAAACGGGTGACAGGCACGGCTGCAGAGGACTTCTCGGGTCCGGCTGAGACCCGTTGGGGGTCTGGGGGACGGAGGCCCCCAGAATTATTAGGCCTCCAGCCAGAGTCTGATCAGCCCACGGAGGCCCTCGATCCCGCTGTTGTTGGTGGTGCTGGTCCACATCACGTCTCCCTCACCCAGTAGGGACTTTTGGGCCAGGTCACGACGACGTCGGACCCTATTCGATGCCTTGACCTTGTCCATCTTGGTGGCAACCACGGTGTGAGGTATCCCCTCCTCACGCAACCAAGACAACATGTCCAGATCCAGATCGGTTGGCCCCACCACACCATCTGAGAGGATCATCACCATCGCCAGCTCCTCCCTCTGGAGGAGATATTCCGCCACCAGGTCCATCCAGTCGGCACGAGCCGATCCCGACGCCCGGGCGAACCCGTATCCGGGACAGTCGACCATCGTTGCCCGATCACCGAGACGGTAGACATTCAGTAGTCGGGTCCTACCCGGGGTCTTAGACGTTTGAGCCAGATTCCGCCGACCCGCCAGTGCGTTGATCAACGACGACTTCCCCACATTCGATCGCCCCAGCACCGCCACCTCAACATCGGTATCGGGTAGATCGGAGAGGTCCGCCACCGATCTGACAAACTCAAAACGAAGAGGCCCAGCCATAGCGCTCCTACAGCCTTTTGGCTACCTCTTCGAGCATTACCTCGGTGGCACCACCGCCGATTGCCTGGATGCGGGTGTCGCGGTAGAGACGCTCCACTTCTGTCTCCGCGATGTATCCCATACCACCGTGGAACTGGACGCAGTCGTCGATGACCTCCTTGGCGGTCTCACCGGCCAATGCCTTGACCTCCGAGACCATCCGCACCGAATCGGCACCTTGTTCCTCGAGCCAGGCTGCTCGATACATCAGCTCCCGGGCGGCGTCGACATTGGTCTGCGCCCATGCCATCCGGTGACGGGTCACCTGTTTGTCCCAGAGAACACCACCAAACGCCTTCCGTGACTTGAGATGGTCGATGGTGAGTTCGAT
>WHTL01000127.1 GCA_009377735.1 Acidimicrobiia bacterium | reverse complement strand
TCTCTCGTCGATCATCGCCTTCCACGTCGACCCCACCATTCCAGCGGGACAAATCGGAACCAGGGTAGGAGCGGTCACCGGGTCGGCCGATAGGTTCAATATTCTGCTCGAAGGTCCGGGTGGCCACACCGCCCGGCCCCACAAGACCGTCGATCTCCTCTGGGCGGCGGGAAAGGTGCTAACCGACCTACCGATGGTGTTCCTGCGATCCGTTGACAGCCGCCAACCAGTCACGATCGTCTTCGGGACAGCCCACGGGGGGTCGATCCACAATGTCATCCCGACACGGATGGAATTGGGCGGCACGGTGCGAACCACCGACCTCGCCCTTTGGGCAGATCTTCCTGCCATGTTCGAGAAGGTCCTCCGCGACGTCCTCGCGCCCACGGGTGCCACCGCCACCGTCGACTACCAGACAGGTCTTCCCCCTGTCATAAACGATGGCAAGGTCGTTCATGCGGCCGAGGGCGGGATCGCTGCGGCATTAGGATCCGAGGCGGTCGTGCCAACCGCTGTCTCCATGGGCGCCGAGGACTTCTCGCGATATCTAGAGCGGATCCCGGGCGCATTGTTCCGACTCGGAGCCTGTCACCCCGATCGATCCGTCGACCTCCACTCCTCGTCCTTCCAAGGCGATGAGGACGCAGTCGGCTACGGCATCCATGCCGGTGTGGCCGCATTGCTCGCCCAGTTCGAGAGATAGAACTAGCCTCGTGGCCAGGCGTGATCGAATGCCGATGCATCCGCCTACCTATAGTTGAGACATGGCTGCCGGCAGTGTGTGGGTACGTCTTATGGGCGGGTTCGGTGTTGTGGTCGACGGGGAGAACGTTCCCCACGATGCATGGCGATCTCGTCGGGCATCTGATCTGGTCAAGTTTCTCGCCCTCGCTCCCCGTCATCGAGTAACACAGGAACAGGTCATAGATGCGCTGTGGCCAGATCTCGACATCGAATCCGGTGGAGGCAACGTCCGCAAGGCCGCCCACCGCGCCCGTCGGGCCATGGGGATTGACGATGGCATCATTCTCTCTGGCGGTATGGTCTCGTTGGCTCCAGATCGCGAGATTCAGACCGATGTGGAGAGATTTCAGGATGCCGCCGCCACGTCACTACGAGAGCAGAGCGTCACGGCGTGTCGGGAAACGGCCGAGCTGTACGGCGGCGAGATGCTCCCAGACGATCGGTATGCGGCTTGGTGCTCTGAAGATCGCGACCGGCTGCGGCGTCGCTACCTCGAAATCCTCGCCGGGGCCGAGCTATGGGGACGACTCGTCGATGAGGAGCCAACCAACGAGAAGGCCCACCAGAAGATTATGGATTCCCATTTAGCCAATGGCGATCGTCGGGCTGTGATCCGTCAGTTCGAACATCTCAGTACCAGTCTCCAGGATGAACTTGGGGTCTCGCCTGAATCAGCATCCGTGGAGTTGTACGAGAAGGCGCTGGCGATGGGGGGTCCGGACGCCCCCACTCCTGCGGAAAGAGCGCGGGCTCTACTCGCGTGGGGCGTCGTTCATTGGAAACGCGCCGATCTCGAAGAGGCGAAGCGGACCGCCACCGAGGCGAGGGCCCTCGCCATCGATGCCGGCCTCGGAAGGGAGCTCTCAGAGGCGAGCGAGCTTCTAGGGCTGGTGGCCTATGCCCAAAACACCTGGAAGGAAGTATTCGGCAAGGAGTCCGTCGAGACTATTCGTGAGACACCCGACCTTGCTCCTTTTGTGCTCGATGCCCACATATGCATGAGCGAGTTTGCTCTATGGGAATCCGATGGGATCACGTCCATGGCCGAGTTCGCCGATGAGATCATCGATGCCACCGTAGGTCTCGAATCGCCCCAGGGTCGGGCGTTCGGGCTCCTCCTCCGTGGCGAGGCGGAGTTGTTGAGGAAGGGGGACCCAGTCCAAGCCCATAGGGACCTCGAGGAGGCGGCACGACTCCATGAAGACGTCGGCTGTCTCACCGGACTGGTCCTCGCCGAAGAGCGCACTGCCCAATTGATGACGAGCAGGTCGGACTCATCGGAAGCCCTCCGACACCATCGTCGAGCCCTCGATCTCGCTGCAGTGTCGCCCACGTACGGCCACCTCCTCCTGCTCATATATGGAGGCATGCTGGATGGTCTCGATGATCTCCCAGCGGAACTGGCGCTCATCAGGGAAGCCGAGGAGGAGAAAATCGGTCTCGAGGTCTGTGACCCCTGTTCCATGAGCTTCTTGGTCGCCGCCGCCAGTGCTACGGCAGCGTCGGGCGACATCTCTTCGGCCCGCCGCTACCTGGCCGAGGCCGAGCGTATAGTTCAGATGTGGCGAGAAGGTCCTTGGCATGCGGCCGTGACCGAGGCAACGGCTGCGGTGCGCCTGGCGGAAGGTGCCCCGCCGGAGGAAGTCGTCGGCCTGCTCGAAAATGCCGAACACGCATTCGCCGTCACCGATCGACCCCGTGAGCGGGACCGGTGCCGTCAAAAGGCCACCGTCTTGAGCTGACCAAGTCTCCAGTGGCCGCCAACCGGGGAACGGTGTGGGAACGCGTGGTCAATAAGTTCTCCTTCGTACGGAAGCGAAGGTCGTTTCCGGATATGTAAGGAGGCAACATGCCACTGTTCATGGATGTCCACGATGGCATCCCAGATGAAGCCGATGCGCAGGCCGTGGCCGATGCGCACCAAGCGGATCTTCGGATTCAGGACAAGTACAACACCCGCTACATCAACTATTGGTTCGACGGCGATAGTCGCAAGATCTTCTGTCTAGTCGAATCACCCGACTCTGCGACCGCTCACGCAGTCCATCGGGAGGCACACGGTCTCGTAGCCGACGAGATCTACTCAGTGGAGCAGGGCTGATGTCGCGCCGAACGATGTTCGTCGTGACAACCCTGGCCCTACTGGTCCTGAGCCCCCTGGCAGCATGGGCTGGTGACCGATTCGCCGACGTGCCCGACGACAACATCTTCCACGATGACATCTCGTGGCTGGCCGAGTCCGGGGTCACCATCGGCTGCAACCCACCGGAGAACACCTACTTTTGCCCCGATGACAATGTGACCCGGGACCAGATGGCGGCGTTTCTCAACCGTCTCTCCACGAAACAGGTGGTTGACGCCGGCACAGTAGAGGGATGGGGCGCCGAGGACCTTCTCGATGCGGCCGCCACCGGCGTTGGCGGCCCGATCGCGGAACAGCTGGCCGAGGTAAACCTTGCCAATGCCGCCTACCAGGATGTCGAGGTTGCCGAGGCGGATGGCTACGAGAGCTTCCTAGCCTGCTTCGAGCACCACCACGAAGGCGGTATGGGTCAGCACTACGTCAACCAGAACCTTCTAGACGGTGTTGTCGAGGCAACCCGGCCCGAGGCAATGGTCTATGAGTTGGACGCGAACGGTGACATCGCCGGCCTCGTTGCACACGAGTACATCGTGCCGATCGATGCCTGGACGGAATCGGAGCCACCCAGTTTGTTCGGTCAGGAGTTTGCCAAGCACAGCGTTCTTCCCATCTGGAAGCTCCACGTGTGGATCTGGAAGGACAATCCGGCTGGTCTGTTCACAGATCACAACCCCAAGGTGAGGCTCTGTCCAGAAGGCGTCCCCGTCTTCCCCGAGCCACCTGCCTAAGTGCTCTCCGGCGTAAGTATGTGCGCGTGTTTCGGCTAGGCAGCGGCGTCGATGGCAAGGACGCAGGACGAAGGCGCACCCGGTGCGGCGCGTTGAGGACGAGGACGCAGCAAGCGGCGTCGCTGGCCGTTGAAACACCCACGAACTTGCGGCGAGGGGCACTAAGCGCCCACGGGGCGGCATGTCTACGGGGCGTGCCGTCCTACGGGATGATCCTGAAGTCGTGCTCCGTCAGGGCATCTGTCAGTGCCTCGGCCTCTCCCTTTCGGACGGAGAGGGTAAGGACACCGCCCCCACCATCTGTTGCATGACGAAGTTGTAGATCCCGCAGATCCACACCGCTCTCGGCGAGGGCGGCGCCCACCTTGGCGAACTCACCGGGCCGATCCTCGATCACCATTCGCACGGAGTCGACGGGAGCAGCCAGCTTCATCCTCGATTGTCGTGCTCTCCCCAGAAAGGTCTCGATGAAGACCGAGTCACCTTCCTCCATCGCGTCCTTCAGAGTCTCAAACCGAGACCGGATGTCGTCGATTATCGGAACCAGGACCTCGGCGTTGGACATGAGGATGTCGGTCCACCAGCGGGGTTCGGACTGGGCGATTCTGGTGACATCGCGGAATCCACCCGCCGCCAACTCGGTCACCGTGTCGTTCTCGATCATGTCGACGAGCGTGGCGGCGACCAATTGCGGGAGATGAGATACGGCACCGACCGCTTGGTCGTGTGCGGCTGCGGTCATGTAGAGGGGGTTGGCGCCGAGCGATTCGATCATGTCTTCCACCATGGAGACGGCGTCACCGTCCCTTCCATCGGTGCAGAGGATCCAATTCGCCCCGCGGAACATCGATCCGCTCGCCCCAGTTGGCCCGGAGAACTCCCGTCCCGCCATGGGATGGCCGGGTATGAAGCATTTGAGATGGGCGGCTGCATCGGCCACCGGTGCCTTCAATCCGGCGACATCGGTGACGACTAAGGTGTCCGGCAGGGCAGGGATCGTCTCGATGATCCCACCCAATGGCCCCGCCAGCAGCACCAGATCCGTCTCATACAGATCGGAGAGGGAGGTCGCTGTCTCGTCTGTGGCTCCCACGTTCGCGGCGTCCTCGAGACGCGCTTCTTCCGGATCCCATCCGACAACCTTCCAACCACGGCGTCGCATGCCAATACCCACCGATCCCCCGATGAGTCCAGTCCCAGCGATCCCCAGGGTTGGCAAATCAGTGCTCTCTGACGGGCATCATTCTCTTCCCAGGGCGCTCGCCACCGCCCGCACCTTGTCGGCCAACACCTCGAACTCGGCAGGGACTATGGCCTGGGCGCCATCGACCTTGGCCTCGTCGGGTGCGGGGTGGACATCGACGAGCAGGGCCTGTGCGCCGGCAGCGACGCCTGCCAAGGAGAGAGGCAGAACGAGGTCCCTTCGCCCACCGGAGTGGGAGGGGTCGATGAGCACGGGAAGATGGCTGAGACGCTGCAGAGTGGGCACGGCAGTGACGTCGAGGGTATTGCGGGAGGCGGTCTCGAAAGTGCGGATGCCACGCTCGGCCATGATGATGTTGTGATTTCCCTCTTTGTAGATGTACTCGGCGGCGTTGAGCCATTCCTCGATGGTGGCGGTAAAACCGCGCTTGAGCATGACCGGCTTCGGTTGACGACCCAGTTCCGTCAGCAGGGTGAAATTGGCCATGTTGCGTGTCCCCACTCGGATCAGGTCTGCATAGCCAGAGATGAGCTCAACATCACGTGGGTCGAGGGCTTCGGCGACAAACGGCAGTCCGAACTGCTCCCTTGCCTCGGCGAGCAGTTCCAGACCCTCCTCCCCCAGACCCTGGAAGGAATAGGGCGAGGTGCGTGGCTTGAAGGCGTCTCCTCTCAGCACGGTGGCGCCACCCTTCAGGACCGCCTCTGCCGCACGAAAGAGCTGGTCACGGCTCTCCACCGCGCAGGGGCCAGCCATGAGCGTGACTGTATTGCCGCCAACCGGCACTCCTCCTACGTCGACGATGGAATCCTCGTGTTGGAATTCGCGGCTGACGAAGCGGAACTCACTCAGAACGGGTACTGCCTTCTCGACGCCGGAGATCGCCTCCCAGGGGATCGAGGTGATGGCACCGCGGTCACCGATCGCACCGATCACCGTACGCCTTTCACCAGTGGACACGTGGGCTTCGCAGCCCGCCTCATGGAGCCTTTGTACCACTGCCTCGATCTCGGCCATACCGGAGTCGGGCGACATCACGATGATCATTGTTACCTCGGACACGACTCCCGCGAGTTTGGCACGTCCGAGAACCCCCTCACTACATCGAGCCACTTTCGCAGCCGTCTCGCGGTGGTGCCCAGATTCCTGGGGGGAGAAAATCAATGAGTGACTTCGTGGGCCAGGTGAGACTGTTGCTTCCTGCGGCATCGAACCGCTTTCGAGAACTGGCCACGACCAATATCAAGGCCGGTGGCAGTCACCCAAGCCCGACGGGCGATATCTCAGGCGGAGCCGATCATGAAGCTAGGGAAGACATCAGGAGAGACCACACCGAACCCGACGATTACATAGCCACGACAGACAGACACCGAGTCGCGGAGGTGAGGTAGGACGGCCCCGACCACGCGAGGGGTGAGGCAGAGGCAGCCGTAGGGGGTCTGGGGGACGGAGTCCCCCAGAAATAACAGCCTCAGCTCGCCTTGGTGTCCTCGTCGACCTCGGGGGTGAAGGATGAGCGCCAGGTGCCGAGCATCTCCTCGAGTTGGTCACGAAGCTTCGAGACCTGGGTCCGGGCGTTATCGATATCCACCTTGCCCGCCACTTCCTCGACGATTTCGGAGTCGGTGAGGTTCTTCAGGACCTTCTCACCCTCTGTCGCCCATTCGGCGATCTTTTCGTCGGTGAGGTTCTGGTAGCCCCCACCCTTCTCGGAGAGGTCCTTACAGTAAGTCGTGGCGTTCTCGATGGCGGTGCGGGCGATGGTCACTGGCGCACCGATGGCTGCATATGCGAGTGTCTTGGGTTCCATGATTGTTACTCCTCGTTGTTCTCGGCCACATCGCCTGCTTCGACGAGTGCCCTATAGAGGTCTAGTAGTACTTTCTTTTGTCGGGGTGAGAGCTTCTGATCGCCATCCACTGCCTCTACCACGGTTGGTGAGGACGTTCCCTCGTCTATCAACCCTGCCTGGGTGTAGAGAGTCTCGGCAGATATCTCGAGTGCTCTGGAGAGCTGCTTGAGAATCTGTGCAGAGGGTCGTCTGATCCCGCGCTCTATCTGGCTCAGATAGGGGTTGGATATCCCGGCGGTCTCAGCCAACCGTCGTAATGACAAATTGGCTCGTTCCCGCTGGTCCCGGATGAAGGTTCCGACGTCGGGCTTGCTCTCGTTCACAGGGGCCACACTAACAGAGACTGCTAGCAGTTGCAAGCACACTGCTAGCAAAGGTGTGTTGTCGACTTAGGAGGTGACGGTCGACTGCAACGCCGCTGCTCGCTCCACCCACGCGGCGATCATCTTCTCCGTGGGAACACGTCGCACCAGGCCATTCTTCTGGTTGGCATCGCTGATCGTCCGGGCAAGGAGAACCGCGTCACTCGTCGCAAGCTCTTCCACGGTTCGAACTCGGACCGCTTCCAGGAGTTCGCAGTATTCCGACCCGATCCCCTTGACACGCATCATGTCTGCACATCGCGACCACGAAAGGATCGTCGATGTGGGAATACCTGTGGTATCAGAGAGACGTTTGCGGTCTCCTCGGTTCGCCGCCTTTCTGAGGAGGCTCTCGGTGGTCCTCACCCCCGCCTTTCTAAGTTTCGTGGCGTCCCTCACTGATATGAAATGGACGTCGCCAAGACTCGCGATGACACCCTTCCTTGGTTCTCGATCGACTGCACTCTACCCACTCCAGACGCGATCCGTCCCACGAATCACCTCAACGATTCTCGACCACCGGTGAAACACACCGTCAAATCACGAAGGGCGACGACGAGGGCGATGCTCCGCGATGTCCATATCGGTGTCGATATCGAAGGGAGGCAGATGCTCAAACCACACTTCCTTCAGCCACTCCGGATGAGCGACGAAGAGCCTCATGGCACCCTCATCGCCCTCAAGGCTCATGAGACGGGACCAATGGGAGCGGTCGACTACTGCCGGGTTGGATCGCGTGTAGCGATACTTCGGCACCGTCACCGGCCGTTCCGACGCTCGGTGCTCCTCGAGGAGGGTTGGGATTACCTCGTCGGGGATTCCTGGCTGGTCACCGAGGACTATGACCGCCGTCTCCACCTCGGTGAGTTGCACCAGTGCATCGAGACCAACCCTGATGGACGATGCAATTCCCTCCTGCCACTCCAGGTTGTCCACCACGTTCCACCCTTCGAGGTCGACATTGTCGATGATCTCGTCTGCCCCGGAACCCAACACCACCCATTGCTCTTCGATACCCAGCTTCGCCACCTTGCCGAGTATGTGACCCAACAGGGTCGAATCTCCCCACGGCTCCAACTGCTTGGGGCGACCCAGTCGTTTGGAACCACCAGCGGCAAGGACGAGTACGGCGATAGACATGCGAACCGCAACTGTAGTGCCTCGTCCCCCCGCCAACGGCGGGGGGGAAGAGTGAGCCCAACCCGGTTCGAACTCTGGGCCGGGGACCTCGCTGAGCGACCGTGATAACCCTGGGTTCGTAGCCTCGACACACCGAGGTCGAACTTAGGGCTGCCAGCGTCGCTCAGCGGGCGTGGGAACCCTGGGTTCGCTGACCAGCCCTACGTCTTGGCTATGCGGACGCGGTGGCCGGTGGTGGCGGGGAAGACACCGCCGGCTCTGGCCACGGAGGTCATCTCGGCGAGGATGGAGAGGGCGATCTCGTCGGCGGAGTCGCCGCCCAGGTCGATACCGACCGGACCGTGGATCCGATCTATCTCCTCGTCGGAGTAGCCAGCCGCGACCAGACGATCCCTGCGGTCGTTTGCGGTCTTGGAAGATCCCATGGCACCGATGTAACGCACCGGCGAACGAAGAACCAGTGGCCACATGGGGTCCTCGAACCGGGCATCGTGGGAAAGAACAGCCACGAAAGTGCGGAGATCAAGAGGTAGTTCGTCGGCAACGTCGTCGGGCCATCCCACCAGGATCTCGCATTCTGGGAAACGCTCGTCGGTGGCAAAAGCAGGTCGTGGGTCGGTGACCACCACCCGGTATCCGGAGAGTTTGGCGTGGGCTGCAAGGGCCTGACCGACATGGACAGCCCCGACGATGAGCAGTGTCCGCGGTGGGGCCTCTAGATCGATGAAAACCTCCACCCCGTCGTAATCGAGTGTCGCCGAAAGTTCCACTTCGGCGAGAAGCCTGGCATCCCCTATTACCTCTTCTGTGATTTCGTCAGGGAGCCTGCCTTCAAGGATGGTGCCGTTGATGGCATCGATCGCCGCCGACACCCCCGCGGCATCACCTGATACCACTGTCGCCCGAGCTCCGATACCGCCCTCGGATACCAGTCTGTCGACGGCGGCCACCACCGGGGCGATCACCACGGTTCGATCATCACCCTGATACTTCCCCCACACGCCAGCCCCACGGCAAATGCGTCGTCGTCGGAGATCCCGTAGTCGACCACCTCGACCTCTCCGGTCTTCATCACCGTGCCGGCCCGTTCCGCCACATCGTTCTCGACGCACCCTCCCGACACCGAGCCCTCCATGTCGCCCTCCGAGGAGACGGCGAAGGTGGATCCAACGGGTCGAGGTGCCGGTCCCGCTGTGGCGATCACGGTAGCCACGGCGACCTTCTTGCCCTCGCTAACCCATTTCTCGGCTGTTTGGTTCGTCATCGTACGATCACCTCCGGTATCGACTCTAGAACCCCAACCAGAGTGGCGAGGTCGTGGAGGTTGCCAACGGGGAGGAAGTCGTCGACGTGGGGCAGGGCTGCTCTCATCCCCCTGGTCTCCGGCGAGAACCCCTCCCTACCTGATAGCGGGTTGAGCCATATCACCCGGTGCATGGTTCGACGCAACCGTGCCATCTCCGTTGCCAGCACCTCAGGGTTACCCCTCTCCCATCCATCCGAGATAATCAAGGCCACCGGCCCGCCCCGCACCATGCGGCGTGACCATTCGAGGTTGAAGGTCCGGATCGACTCTCCGATCCGGGTGCCACCGGCCCAGTCCTCGACAGTCTCCGAAACAGATGAGATTGCCTCGACGGCATTGCGCTGGTACAGCTCCCTGGTCACCCGTGTGATTCGCGTTGCGAACACAAATGCTTCCACCTTTCCCAGTGTTCCGCCGACGCTGTGGAG
>WHTL01000217.1 GCA_009377735.1 Acidimicrobiia bacterium | reverse complement strand
TCGTGTCGGGACCATGGTCCCGGTGAGAATGCTCATCCATCTTGGGCACCTCTACTTGATCAGGCGTTGGATGGTGGCGGTGACCTCGTTGAGCTTCTCCTCGATCTCATCGGGATCGTCCCCAGAGAGAGCTTCGGCGACACAGTGACGAACATGCTCGTCGAGTAGCTGAAGAGACAGAGACCGGAGGGCGGCAGTCACCGCCGATACCTGGGTGAGCACATCGATGCAGTAGGTGTCGTTGTCCACTTGGCGCGATATACCCCGCACCTGGCCCTCGATCCGGGCGAGTCGCCGCAGATGCGATTCCTTGTTGGCCGTATAGCCGTTGACGTGTTGCTGCGCTGTGTCGGTGGATGCCATGCCTCTCATCATATACCCCCTATAGGTATATCGCAATATCCCTGAAGGAGGGCCGGTTTGGCAGCATTCCGCTCCCAATTACGGTAGAGACATGACGTCCACACACCGCCTCGATTGGGAGGACCCCACCCTTCGGGAGTGGGATGCCACCGTGATCGCATCCGATCCCGACACAGGCATCGTCCTCGACCGGTCCGCCTTCTACCCCGGTGGCGGAGGGCAGCCTCCCGACCACGGTGTCCTTCTCTGGGGTGGAGTCGAAACCCGAATCCCCGGGCAGTCGCCGCGGAGACGATCCCGCCCTGATCGCCGAGGAGGGTGACCCACTGCCACCGGTAGGCACCAGTGTCCACGGCGCCATCGAGGATGAGCGACGCAGCACTCTCATGAGGGTGCACACCGGCCTCCATATCATGTGCGGAGTGGTGTTTCGTGACCAAGGTGCCCTGGTCACGGGTGGCAATATGGAGCCGGGAACGGCGCGGATGGATTTCAACCTGCCCGATGTGCCGCCCGGTTTCAAGGGCGATCTCGAAGAGGCCATCAACGCCGAGGTGCGAGCCGACCGCAGGATAGATACCCGAATTCTCCCCCGAGAGGATGCACTCGCCATCCCCGACATCATCCGCACCCAGGCCAACCTCATTCCCGAGAACGTTCCCGAGATTCGCATCGTCGATATCGTGGGGCTCGACCAACAGGCCGACGGAGGTACCCATGTCGCCTCCACATCGCAGGTGGGTGAAGTCGAAGTGACGAAGGTGGAGAACAAGGGGCGGCAGAACCGGAGGGTACGGATCCGGCTGGTTGGATAGGAGCCGGCAACTTCGGGCAACACGGTTCCGCCAATTAATACAAGCGTCACCTAATCTCATGACATGACCCTGCCGACGGCAACCCGTTTGGACCGAAGGGGTATCGGTCTTGGAACGGTGGCGGTCCTGGTGCTTTTGGTTCTCGTCTATCTCGGATCCGGCGGTCTTCGCTGGTTCGATGCAGCCCTGGCTCCCTATCTTTTCGGGACGCTACTTGCCGTCTTTGCGACCGTTTATCGCTACATAGTGTGGCTCCGTCGACCCCCGACAGCCCGGCTGAACCGTCGTGGCTGGGAGGCGATGAAGACCCGCGGGAAGTTGGGCTCGAACCTCGTCGCCCTGGTGGGGATGGTGGTAACCAACCTGGCCCTGCAACGGTTCATCGCGCACCGTTCCCGGATCCGATGGGTGGGTCACCAACTTCTCTTCTGGGGGTGTGTCCTGGCAGCACTGGTCACGTTCCCCCTCACGTTCGGATGGGTCCATTTCGAATCTGCAGACGTCACGGGACGTACCTACCTCGCCTATCTGGGACCATTCGCCACCCTCACCTTCGACTCGCGTAGCGTCCTGGGTTGGCTCATCTTCCATCTTCTCAACGTTGCCGCCGTCCTCGTGATCGCCGGGGTCACCATCTTCTTGATGCGGCGACTGCGCGACCGCGGTGCGTTGGCAGTGGGACGGTCCGGGGACTTCGCCGCCCTCGCCGGCCTATTCGCCGTTTCTGTGACAGGTCTCATGCTCACCGCCTCCAGCCTCTGGATGGAGGGTCGCTTCTATACCTTCCTCAACACCCTGCACGCCCTGACGGTGATTTTGGGGCTCCTGTACATCCCGTTCGGGAAGCTCTTTCATATCCTCCAGCGACCGGCGAATCTCGGTGTCGCCTATTACAAGAAGGCTGGAGAGGAGAGCGGTCCCCAGATCTGCAGCCGCTGCGGTGACGGTTTCGCGTCCAAGCTCCAGATGGACGACCTCAAGGATGTTCTCCCCCAGATGGGGTTCGACTACTCCACCTCCGACGGAGGCAGCTATCAGGACGTCTGCCCCAGATGTCGACGGGTTCTGATCGGTCTCGCCCAGAGCGAGCGAGTGGGAGGTTTCGGATGATGGCGAAGATCCCGCTCACCGAGTCGGAGCTGATCGATCGCTTCGGGCCGCACCTCAACCGCGAGCCACCCGGGGGATGGGACGCCGGATTGGAGATCGACCGGGTGGTTGACACCCACTGTTGTTTCTGCGGTCAGCAGTGCGGGATCAAGTTGAAGGTGCGCGAAGACCGTGTCGTGGGTTTCGAGCCTCGATACGACTTCCCGTTCAACGAGGGAAAGCTATGCCCCAAGGGGGTCAAGCGCTATCTGCAGGGGAGTCATCCCGATCGCCTCCTGGAGCCGATGGAGCGGGATCCGTCGTCGGAGAAGGGATTCCGTGACGTCTCCTGGGACCATGCCTTGGATCGCACCACGGCGGAGATCCGGCGTATCCAGGAGAAGTACGGACCGGATTCGTTCGCAGTGCTTTCTGGTGTGTCGATGACCAACGAGAAGTGCTACCTCATGGGGAAGTTCGCCCGGCTCGGTGTGGGAACGGCCAACCTGGATTACAACGGTCGCCTCTGCATGGTCTCGGCGGGTTCCGCCGCCAAGATGGCGCTCGGTGTCGATCGGGCAGCCAACCCCTGGTCGGACATCCCACTCGTCGATGTGATCTTCGTGGCGGGGGCCAATATCGCGGAATGCGCCCCAATCACCACCAGCTACATCTGGCGTGCCCGTGACCGCGGCGCCAAGCTGATCATGATGGATCCCCGAGTGACCCCGGCGGCAAGGACCGCCGATGTCTTCTTGGGGCTGCGACCCGGGACCGACCTGGCCGTCCTCTCCGCCATCCTCCACATTCTCATCCGTGAGGACTGGCTCGACCACAACTTCATCGCCAACCACACCAACGGATTCGAGGAGGCGGCGGCCACGGTGGCGGAAGCGACACCGCAATGGGCCGAGGAGATATCGGGAGTGCCCGTCTCCCGGATCGAGAAGGCCGCCGAGCTGTGGGGGAAGTCGGGAACGGGGATGCTGTTGCATGCCCGTGGCATCGAGCACCACACCAAGGGCGTCGACAACGTTCTCGCCTGCATCAACCTTGGTCTGGCAACGGGTAGGTACGGAAAGCCCGGGAGCGGTGTCAACACCATCACCGGACAGGGCAACGGCCAGGGCGGTAGGGAGCACGGCCACAAGACCGAACAACTTCCGGGAAATCGGGACATCACCAACCCGGAGCACCGTGAGTATGTGGCGTCGGTATGGGGTTGCGACCCAGACGACATCCCCGGCAAGGGGCTCACCGCCCAGGAGATCATGAACGCCATCCATGCCGGGGAGATCAAGGGCCTTCTCTCGATCTGCATCAACCCGCTGGTCTCACTCCCTGACGCCAACTTCACCCGGGAGGCCCTGGGAAAGCTGGAGCACTACTC
Source organism: Acidimicrobiia bacterium (assembly GCA_009377735.1). Lineage (GTDB taxonomy): Bacteria > Actinomycetota > Acidimicrobiia > Spongiisociales > ZC4RG35 > WHTL01. The sequence goes on along the minus strand of WHTL01000217.1, from coordinate 2,989 downwards.
GGTCATCGACTTCTTCCTCTCAGAAACCGCAGCCCATGCCGATATCGTCCTACCCGGCTCACTACATGAAGAGGACGAGGGAACGGTCACGACACTGGAAGGACGTGTGGTCAAGATCAACGAGGCCGTTCCCCCTCCAGGGAACGCCCGACGGGATTGGGAGATCATCTGTGATCTGGCTCGACGCCTGGAACGTGGCCACTATTTCGACTACACCTCAACCGAGGAGATCTTCGAGGAGCTCCGGGTGGCGTCGAAGGGCGGGTCAGCCGACTACGCCGGGATCACCTGGGATCGGGTGGTGCGCGACCAGGGTGTCTTCTGGCCATGCCCCGATGAAGAACACCCCGGAACCCCGCGTCTGTTCGAGGGGGGGCGTTTCTTCCACGAGGACGGGAGGGCTCGGTTCATCCCCACCCCGTGGAGGGAGTCGGCCGAGGTGCCCGATGAGGACTACCCGCTGTATCTGACGACGGGCCGGGTGATAAGCCAGTACCTGTCGGGAGCGCAGACCAGGCGGATCGGTTCCCTGGTGGATCAGTATCCAGAACCGCTTTGTGAGATGCACCCCAACCTGGCGGCGAAGATTGGTGTTGCCGACGGCGACAATGTGCGGGTCACCTCCCGCCGTGGCGCGATGGTGGCACCTGCCAAGGTGGTGGAGACGATTCGACCGGACACGGTGTTCATCCCCTACCACTGGCCCGGAGAGAAATCGGCAAACCTGATGACGAAACGGGCCATCGACCCTATCTCGGGGATACCCGAGTTCAAGGTGTCGGCGGTGCGTGTGGAGAAAGATGAAGGTCATGTCGACCTGAAGGACGACCGGGATCTGATGCTGCACCGGGGAGATGATTAGTGATGGTCTCTGCCGATCAGGGTGTGTTCGCCATCGATCAGAGCAGATGCATCGGTTGTGGTGCCTGCGTCCAGGCCTGTGCCGAGTGCGACACCCACCGCGGTGTCTCCCTCATCCAACTCGACACCGTCGACCGCTCCTCCACCACCCAGACCGTGCCGCAGGTCTGCATGCACTGTGAAGATCCCACCTGTGCCGAGGTGTGTCCAGCCGATGCCATCAAACAGAACGAGGACGGTGTGGTGCAGTCGTCGCTCAAGCCACGCTGTATCGGCTGCTCCAACTGCGTCTATGCCTGCCCCTTCGGCATCCCCAAGTACGAAGCGTCCTTCGACCAGATGATGAAATGCGACATGTGTTATGACCGCACTTCGGAGGGTCTCAAGCCGATGTGCGCCTCCGTCTGTCCCTCGGAGGCGCTCTGGTATGGCAGTGCCGAGGAGTTCGAGCAGACTCGTAAGGGGACCCTGGTGCACGACTGGACCTTCGGGAATCAGGAAGTTCGCACCAAGGCCGCCGTCGTCGTCGATGAGCCCGGGCCGGTCGATGTGTTCATCGGACGGAAACCGATCCACTGGTTGGACGACCCCTTCGCCCTGGAGACGATGGGATGACCGAGCCCGGATCGGATCCGCCGATCTGGCGACGCGATTTCCCATACACCGCGGCGGGCGAAGAGGGGGTCACCCGACGCGAGTTCACCAAGTTTCTGATGGCCGCCTCTGTTGCGATAGCGGGTAGCGGGGGTGTGGTGAGCCTCTGGACCTCCCTACGTCGGGTCAACACTGGCGAGCCGCGCCAGGTGGTCGCCCGGGAGCAACTGCCTGTCGGTGGGAGCCATCTCTTCGACTATCCCACGGACAAAGACCCGGCGATCCTGCTCCGTCCCGATGCCGATACCATCATCGGCTTCAGCCAGAAGTGCACCCACCTCGGCTGTGTGGTGTTCTGGGAGCCCGAAGAAGCCGAGCTGCATTGCCCATGCCACGAGGGCATCTTCAATCTCGAGGGCGAGCCGGTGGCAGGACCACCGGAAAGACCGCTTGGTCGGATCGATGTGGAGCTACGAGATGACATGATCTGGGCCCTGGGAACGAGTTCGACATCGTGAGGGGTGATCGGGACACCCAGGTGAGTACGGCGGTGCTGGTTTATGTCCTCCTCCTCCTCAGCCTCCAGGTCTTCCTCCTCTCGGTGGCAGTGGAGGCGTTCCTCGCCAACGAGCCACGGCTCGCCTGGTCGGCGACCGCCATCTCGACCGTGTTGGCAGTGGGCTCGGTGCTCTTCTACCGGTACCTGCCGCGTGTCTGAGGACAGATCAGAAACCGGCCCCATCGGTGGTCAGATGAACACCGTTGTCAGCGGGCTCGCCCGGCGTCTCAGAGTTCCCGCCCTGGTGGCACGTCACTCCTCGACCTCTGTCATGGGGCTGTTTGCCCTGGTCAACGGGATCCTCTCCATTGGGGTGATGGCCCTCGCCGCCCTGATCACATCGAGCCCCTTCGTCTTTCCCTCCCTGGGTCCAACGGCATTTCTCTTTTTCTATACACCACTGGCTGCCACCGCTTCGCCCCGTAATACGATCGCCGGTCACCTCATCGGGGCCATCGCAGGCTACCTCTCCCTCATGGTATTTGGGCTTACCGATGCCGGACCGGCACTCACCGAGATAACCCTCCCCCGGGTCGGTGCAGCCGCCTTGTCCCTGGGTCTCACCGCCGGGCTCATGGTGTGGTTGCGGGTTCCCCATCCCCCGGCTGGCGCCACCACCCTTATTGTTTCTCTGGGGATCCTCTCCAGCCTCGTCCACCTCACCGTGCTCATGCTGGCGGTGGTGTTGCTCACGCTCCAGGCCCTCGCCATCAACAGATTGGCAGGAATCGACTACCCGCTGTGGTCACCCCGAACATAAAGGCCGCGACCCGAAGGCTGCGCCGTCGACCCAGTCCCCCACAATTCGTGGGGGGTGAGCATCACAGATGCGTGACGTCTGGGGGCCAGGTAAGACCACTCTGCGCGATCGCGTCGAACCGATTTCGAGCACTGGTCACGACCAATATCAAGGCCAGACGCACTCACCCAAGCCTGACCTGCGATATCCCAACCACTGCCCACCACGAGGCACGG
>WHTL01000020.1 GCA_009377735.1 Acidimicrobiia bacterium | reverse complement strand
CTTCTACGGAGTCGTCTAGAACGAGATCTGCCTCACCAAACAGACCACCAACACTCGAGTAGTCGAGCTCGAGAACAGCCTCGGCCGACTCGAACGAATCGAGCCACGCCCCCAGGCCCGCCACGTCGTCCGCCACTGGGGACGGATTCATGGTCCGTTTGAGGATTTCTGTCGCCTGTTCGATCCGGGTCTTGGCCGAGGCGAGCGACGTCCGGTAGACAACTGCGACATCACCGGAGGAATGGTCGATCACCTTCTCATCGGGTGAGAAGGCCACGAACCATCTCAGTGGAATATGCCACGGCGACGTTAGGACATGAGATCGCACCGTCCTGTCGGTCCTTAACGCACCCGTGAGAACGCCTCGCGCCCATTCGGTCACCTCCGCGGGGATCAGCGCAGATCTATCGAACACCGCCGAAAGGCCGACCACTGCCTCCAGTACCCGGAACTCGAGATTCCGAGGGCATGAGAACCTCGCACCCTCCCACTCGAGGGTGCGAACGGGAGGCTCGCCACTATCCACCAGACCCCATGGTTCCACCATCGACATGACCATCCCCATATCGACGATCGGCTCGACGGGGGGAAGGTCGCTTTCGGGCACATAGACCCTGAGTTGGGCCGTTCTGGTCATGTTTCCGAGAGTAGGCGGGTTGGACAATGAGCGCCACCGTCTGCCCCCGCTTCGCGAACCGCCCGGCGACAGATATCCGGTTGCCAGTAGAATGAAAGCTCGCCACAAACGAGTGACCGATTTTGGGTATGTCCGTCCAACAGCTGAATGCTCTACTCCTAGAACCTTTCGACGGTCTATCAGCCGTACCCCCACCGGTCATCCCTCAGGCTCCGCCCCAGCGGAGCCTTCTTGTTTGGCAGAAGCACGAAATTGACAGGTCCTGAAAGTCTTAACCATCCCAGCAACACCAAGGAGGAATCACCGATGACCCTGAGTGAGGTCGCTCCCCGTCACCGTGAGGTAGGTCTCGACGACGACACGGTCCTCGAGATGTATCGTCTGATGCTGATGGCGAGACGGATGGACGATCGCATGTTCGCCCTCAATCGCCAGGGTCGCGCTCCCTTCGTGGTGGGCTCATCCGGTCATGAGGGTATCCAGGTCGCCTCGGCCATGGCCCTCGACAAGGACTCCGATTGGCTCCTCCCCTACTACAGGGACATGGGTGTCGCCCTGGCGTGGGGATTGTCTCCCCTTGAGGTCTTCCTGGCGGCGTTCGCCCGTCGCGATGATCCGTCCTCCGGTGGCCGTCAGCTACCCAACCACTGGTCGAGCCGGGAGCGCCGTATCCTGACCCAATCGTCCTGTATCGCCACCCAGTACCCGCACGCGGCCGGTATTGCCCACGCCCTAAAGAACAGGGGCGACGATGGCATCGCAGTCGTGTTCGGCGGTGAGGGGTCGACGTCGGAGGGTGATTGGCACGAGGCGATGAACTGGGCCGGGATCCACCGTCTACCACTCCTGTTCATCATCGAGAACAACCAGTACGCCATCTCCGTGCCCAGCACGGAGCAGGTCGCGGGACGGGTTGCAGACAGGGCGGCGGGATACGGTTTCACCGGTGAGCACATCGATGGCAATGACCCGCTCGAGGTCTACCAGACGGTAGGAGAGGCCGCGGATAGGGCACGTGCCGGCGAGGGCCCCACCCTGATAGAGGCCGAGACGTATCGATACTACGCCCACACGTCCGACGACAACGACACCCTCTACCGCACCCGCGAAGAGGTAGACCAATGGCGTCGAAACGATCCCGTCGTAGCCCTGAAGCAGTACCTGATCGAGCATCGGCTGCTGGCGGAGGCTACGGAAGAGAAATTGAACGACGAAGTCGTGGAAACCCTGGCAGCGGCGGTCAAGAAGGCCGAGGCGGACCCCGTCGCCGACGACCCCACCACCCGGGTGTACGCCAGGGTGATCGAGCCGGGACCGGCATCCACCACTCCCGACGAGCAGCCGCAGGGTGAGCAGGTCAACCTGATCACAGCCATCAACCGCTCGCTCCATGAGGTGATGGAGGCCTTCGACGATACCCTCCTCTTCGGCCAGGATGTGGCCGGTCGCAAAGGCGGGGTGTTCAAGGCAAGCGAGGGTCTCACCGCCAAGTTTGGAGAGGACCGCTGCTTCAACTCCCCGCTGGCAGAGTCGGTCATCATCGGAGCGGCGATCGGGTTCGGCGCGGTTGGGTTCCGACCCCTCCCAGAGATCCAATTTGCCGATTACATCCACCCGGCATTCGATCAGATCGTCTCCGAGGCTGCCCGGATCCACTACCGCTCTAACGGGGATTGGAACTGCCCCATCGTGATCCGGACACCGTTCGGTGCCGGTATCCACGGCGCCCTTTACCACTCCCAGTCAATCGAGGCTTATTACACCCATGTGCCCGGTCTAAAGGTGGTCGTCCCCTCCACACCAGCCGATGTCAAGGGGCTGCTCTTCTCCGCCGTGGAGGATCCGGACCCGGTTATGTTTCTCGAGCCAAAGAAGCTCTATCGGCTGGGACGAGGCCCATATCCCGAGGGTGAGCACATCGTCCCATTGGGGAAGGCCGCCATACGGCGAGCGGGTAACGACCTCACCATCCTCGCCTATGGCGCCATGGCCCATTTCGGTCTGGAGGCGGCAGAGGTGCTCTCCAATGAGGGGATCGATGCCGAGGTGATCGATCTTCGCTCCCTCAAACCGCTCGACTGGCCCACAATCGAGGCTTCGGTGCGCAAGACATCTCGGGTTCTCATCGTCCACGAGGACAACGAGTTCGTCGGCTATGGGGCCGAATTGGCCGCACAGGTGGCAGACAAGGCCTTCGAATGGCTCGACGCACCCGTAAAACGTCTCGGCCTGGGTGACCACCCGGCAATGCCCTATGCCCTCGAACTGGAGGACATGGTCTACATCACCCCAGAGATGATCGCCGAGAAGGCGCGCGACGTGGCCGCGTACTGAGTGCTGAACGCCTGCTGTCCCTCTCTTTCCGGCTCTAATCCCGAACCTCAATAGGATCGGATTGTGAGCGAACGCCGAGATATCGTCGAGCTTGAGCCCACCGATGAGTTGGAGCCACCCACTGAAGAAGGCGCTCCGCGTTGGACAGCGGTGGTTGCATTGCTCGGGGTGATCGTCGCCGGATTCGTCCTGGCGAACCTCGTCGGGGGCAACGCGGCGGAACCCGACGACACCGCTGCGGCAATCTCGCTACCGGATGACGGGACCTATGAGTGGACAATACTCGGACCCCGATTCGAGAATGTGGTCCGGGTCGTCGACATCGTCACCGCTGGTGATGAAACGATCATGGTCACCGAGACGGACGACGGGACCGCAGTACACATGCTCGCCGGCGACGAGTGGGAACCAGGTCCGGTATTCGAAGACCTGATCCCCGACGTCGTCCATGCCAGTAGATCCGAGGTGTTCATCGCTGGTCGTCGTCTGTTGCCCGGTGGCGAGCGGCCCATGATCTTCCGTGGAACGGGTGACAGCTGGACCGAAGACGGGGTCGTCGGCGGGGGTCGTGTCATCTGGCTCTCACAGGAGAACGGAGTGACGGTGGCCACTCTGAGCCGGAAGGCACCGCCGGAGAGTCAAATCGCCGTACAACTACCGGCCGACAACCCGCTTCGCCAGCCTCTCTACACAGGTGATCTGAGGGTGCTCCTCCCCGAAAGAATCGAAACACCCGACGGGATCCAGGTGGCTGAGATCCCACCTCATCGTCTTGTGCCTCTGCAACTCCCCCGGATACCGGTCTCCCTCGAGTACGACTTCGAGAGGGGCTGGGAGAGGACTTCCTTCAACGACGCCATCACCCAACGAGAGGACACCGCAGTGATCCTCCCCCGACAGCTCGAACTGATGCGTACCAACGCCTCCCTCGCGAGCGCGCAGCCGGCGATTGTCGCCACGGGCGATGAGTTGATGTTCCTCGACGAGAGTGGGTTCTCCTCGACCGGCGACCGGGAGTCGGTCCCCTACCCAGGTGGTTCGGTGCCGATGCACTGGGATGCGACCTCGGACCAGCTCGCCGCCGTCGAGCCGACACGTTGGCCCATCCAGCCGACCCGCCGGGTGGTGGTCGATTCGCTGGTTGAGTTGGTATCGAGTGAGGACGGTGTCGAGATCGAGTGGAACTTCCTCGATACCTCGGGCTCGGCGGACCCCACGGAACTCAACGCCAGCATCGAGACCACCGAGGAGGGGACGAACATCATTCTCCAGACCCCGGAGGCGAACAGCCCCCTCTACAGCGGATCCCTCAAGCACTGGAACCGTCTCCACACCGCCATAACCCCCGCTCCTGCGGGTGTGCCCCGTATCTTGAATGAAGAGGGGCGATGGTCAACGCTCCGGCCAGAACCCACCAATGACAGCTTCACCACGATGGATCTCGACCTCGTCCCAGGCGGCGGCGTGGTGCTCATCGAGGGGACGTGGAAGGACCGACCCGAGAGGATAATGATGGGTCTTCCCCAGGAGGAGTGATCCGGCGGACACTCAGTGTCCTCAACAACGAATTGGGTCGAGTCATGGCATCAGACAAGTTCGATATCAAGAAGGCGCACAAGGCGTTTTACTCCGCCGAGCGTGACTTCCAATTGGTGGACGTCCCCGAACTGCGATACCTCACAGTTGATGGCCGCGGTAATCCCAACATCTCACCCGAGTACACCGCGGCACTCGAGACGCTCTACGGAGTCGCATACGCCGTCAAGTTCGACAGCAAGAACTCCCTGGACCGTGATTTCGTGGTGGGACCATTGGAGGGGCTGTGGCGCGCCGAGGACCCCACGACGTTCACGAGAGGCGACAAGGGCAGCTGGGAGTGGACCATGATGATCTCCCAGCCCGATTGGATCACCGACGACATGGTGTCCGCTGGGTCAGAGAAGGCGGCATCGAAAAAGGACGCCTGCGATAGACAAGCTGGAGTTTCATCCCCTTACGGAGGGACTGTCAGTTCAGATCCTTCATATCGGCTCATATGACGACGAAGCTCCGACACTGGCCCGACTGCACGACGAGTACATGCCGGACAATGGTTTGACATTCAACGGCGACCATCACGAGATCTACCTGAGCGATCCCCGTCGGACACCGCCAGCAAGGCTAAAGACCATTCTGAGACAGCCGGTGAAGCGGGCATGACCTTGTGCCGGTCGGAGCTCACCTAACCTGCAGCGCTCATGAGTCTTGTCACGCAGCTCGGCGATGTCGTCGGGGCCGCCTTCGCTGACCTCGGCCTCGACCGCTCCCTGGGTAAGGTCGTCCCATCGCAACGGCCTGAGCTTGCCGATTTTCAATGCAATGGGGCCATGGCCGCTGCCAAGAGGGCCGGGCGAGCACCGCGGGATATCGCCACCGATGTCGTCGCACGGCTTGAAGACGTACCGATGTTGGCGACGGTCGACGTCGCCGGTCCCGGTTTCATCAATCTCACGGTCACCGATGCTGTGCTGGCCAACACCATCGAGTCGATGCATAAAGATGAACGGGCTGGCCTGCCATCCAGCGAGGAGCGTCAGACCGTCGTGGTCGACTACGCCGGACCCAATGTCGCCAAGGCGATGCACGTGGGACATCTCCGGGCAACCATCATCGGAGACAGTCTGGCGCGGATAATGGAGGCGATCGGTCACCGAGTCATCCGGGATCCACACTTCGGAGACTGGGGCTTCCAGATGGGACTTCTCGTCACGGAGTTGGAGGACCAATATCCTGGGCTCCCCTACTTTGAAGACCCCTTGCCGGAGACATTCCCCCAGGAGTCACCCGTCACCCTGGAGGATCTCCAGACGCTGTATCCAAGGGCATCTGAACGTGCCAGCAGTGACGATTCATTTGCCCAACGAGCGCGTGAGGCCACGGTACGTCTACAGAACGGCCACCGCGGATACATGGCCTTGTGGCACCACATGAAGCGGGTATCGGAGGAATCGCAGCGGGCGGATTTCGCCGCCCTGGGTGTCGAGTTCGACCTCTGGTATGGGGAGTCGGACGTGCGCGACCGCATTCCTTCGATGATCGAGGCTCTCAGGGAGTCCGGAGCGGCCGTCGAGAGTGAGGGCGCGCTCATCATCCCGGTGGCCACCGAGGACGACAATCGGGACATCCCGCCCCTCATCCTCACCACCTCCTCGGGGGGATACCTCTATTCCACGACGGACCTTGCAACCATCGAGTTCCGGGTGAAGGATATCGGAGCAGACCTCATCCTCTATGTGGTTGACAGCCGCCAGGCCAACCATTTCACCCAGGTCTTCCGGGCTGCCCGGAAAGGCGGTATCGCCCCACCCGCATTGACCATGGAGCACATTGGGTTCGGAACGATGAACGGCCCCGATGGAAAACCCTTCCGGACCAGGGAAGGCGGCGTCGTCCGACTTGCGGATCTCATCTCCATGGTGAAATCCGCTGCAAAGCAACGACTCGACGAGGCGGAGATGGCCGCCGAATACCCTGAGGAGGAGCGGGACGCCATCGCGGCCAAGGTCGGTATCGCCGCGCTCAAATTCGGCGACCTCATCAACAACCGCACCTCCGACTACATGCTCGACCTCGACCGGTTCACGTCCTTCGAGGGAAAGACCGGACCCTACCTCCAGTATGCGGCCGTCAGGATGGGATCCATCCTGAGACGGGCCGGCGACATGGGTCTCAGTTCGGGGGCGATCGTCGGCACAGAGGTTCCCGTGGAGCGTTTCCTCCATCTGGAGCTGACAAACCTGCCCGAGGTGGTGATGCGGGCAGCCACCTTGCGTGCCCCCAACCATCTCGCCGATTACGCCTTCTCGCTCTCCGGTTCATTCAACCGCTTCTACGACGTGTGCCATATCCTCTCGGAGGAGGACGCCACCATCAGATCGTCTTGGCTGGGTCTCGTGGAAACGTGTGAGCGAAGCCTCCGGCTCGTTCTGGGGATGCTGGGCATCGAGGTGCCTCCGCGAATGTGAGGGACCTCGGGCGGCCTATCGTGTCGACATGGCCAACTCCAACGCCATAAGACCGGCACAACAAAGTGACATCCCGGCCATCAGGGAGTTCACCACAGACACATTCTCTTGGGGAGATTATGTCGGGGAGTCCATCGAGGACTGGCTTGCCGACGAGCGTGGTGTGATTCCGGTGCTGGTTGAGGACAACACACCAGTTGCCATGGTCAGGGCAGTTTTGCTCTCCGAATCAGAAACATGGATACAGGCGGCGCGTGTTCATCCCAACCATCGACGCCGAGGCCTGGGATCGGCACTGAACGATTGGGCCGTCGCCTGGGCAGGATCCCAGGGGGCACATGTGGTGCGGTTGATGACGGAGAAGGACAACATCGCTCCACAACGCCAGGTAGAGCGTCTCGGCTATCGGCTGATCGGAGAATGGGTCGGAGCGCGACGGACCGTTTCCCGTACCGAACTTGACCCCCAAACCAACGGTGGGGTCCGGGTGCCAGGCGACGAGAGACTTGACATCGCACCAAGGGCCGAGGCACAACCGGCATGGTCTATGTGGTCGACTTCGGTGCTGATCCGTGGTGCACACCGTCTGGCGCCCGTCGAGGGCTGGATGCTGCGGTCACTGACATTGGACGATGTGAACGACGGCATGGGTCTCGGATTGTGGCAATGCGCCTCGGGTTGGATCATCGGCGGCGTCGAGGACGAGGACACCTTTGTCGTCCGCTGGCTCGTCACCACCGAAGATGACGCCGATCGCATCATGCGAGCCATCGTCGACCTCGCAGCCGAGCACGCCGAACACCTACTCATCTTCGCCCCAGCCCTCCCCTGGATCACCGAGGCCCTCACCCGCTCAGGCTTGGAGCTCCACCCCCAACTAATCTGGCAAAAACAAGTGTCGTAGCGCGAACCCAGGGTTCCCAAAGCCGCTCAGCGACGTCACCAGCCCAAAGTTCGAGGCCTCACACCGTCGCCGGGAACCCAGGGTTCCCACAGCCGCTCAGCGACGCTGCCAGCCCGAAGTTCAGTGGACACGCGAGGAGTGAGACAGAGCCAGCCGTTGGGGGTTTGGGGAACAAAGTCCCCCAAGAAGATATCCCTACCCAACCAGGGCGATGATGTCGCGGTAGAGGAGGACCATCGTCATCAGGGTCCACACGAAGTAGATGGCCGCGTATTCCACATCGTCGAGGTCGAAGCGGTCGAGCAGCCACGCCAGGGGAAGGGCAACGAGAGGCACCAACGAAACTGCAGGGAGGGCAACTGCCCCGATCGCTATCGTCGCCAATTCGAAGGGGAACGGCAGACCGTCAACGAAGTCACCGGCAAATCCTGCCAACCAGGTGAGCAATCCACCGACAACGAAGGACCCGAGGATCCGCCCCACCAGTACCTCTAGTCCGGAATGAAATTTCAGATCGACACCCCGCCCGATACCGGCCTCCGCGGCGAAACCTATTAGCAGACCCCCAATGATCAGATTGACTACACCCGAGGCGAGCATCGCCGTAGTGGAGAGATCGAGATCGAGGGTCACCCATCCGATGCCGTGGAGAAGCACGGCTGCTCCCAAGCCAACTAGGACCGTCCCAAACACCAGGGCGGCGACATCGAGCATCGCGAGAAATGCTCCCCAAACCAGGGAGATGTAATGGCCCACGCCCCGTTTCTCCCCAGGCGTGTCGAACTCTGTCATTGATGATGGGGCTTCCACGTCAGGAATCCTATCGTGTTCCGGCATTAGCGTGAGATACGAGACGGTCGTGATATAGCTCCACAGGGTGGACGATGCGATAAGAGTCGCCCAAATGGGACCTGAGTTGCATCTCGCAGCCGGGATTCGCAGAGACCACGGTCGTCATCCCCGTGGCACGTACCTGGTCTGCCTTCCGTTTACCCAGCTCATCGGCCGCCACCGGACGCAGCAGGGTATACAGACCAGCAGCACCACAGCAGATTCCGTCGGGATCGATCTCGACTGCCTCGTATCCGGCGGCCCGCACGATGGACCTGGGTTCCTCGGTGATCCTCTGGGCATGGCGGAGATGGCACGGATCTTGATACGCCACGGACTCGTTCCCCTCCATTCGGGGAAGACGGCCGTCGGCGATTGCTTCGGCGATAACCACCGTGATGTCCCGGGTGGGGGCGTCGAACCCTCCATCGACAAAGTGGTCGTAATCGGCGAGATGGGCGCTACAACCGGCGGCATCGGCGACCACGACATCGACACCGGCAAACGCCCGCTGGTTGACCGCTGCCAGACGTCGCGCCTCCTCTGCCGCACCATCGTGTGCGGCCAAGGCGCCACAGCAAGTCTGGGAGCGAGGCACCACCACCCGATAGCCGGCACGGCTCAACAGCGCGATTGAAGCCTCGTGCACACCACCAAACCAAGGATCCATCACACAACCGGAGAGCAGGCCAACCGTCCCCACGGGCGTGCCCTCGGGTTCGACTATGCGACCAAGGGAGGACTGGGGGTTTGCCGAGAGGGTCCGTAGACCACCGAGTCGTTTTCGCAACGGATTGGGTAGGAGACCGTCGACCTTCTGGAGCAGACCGGCCATGGTCGTCGCACTACCGACCAGTCGTCGCAATGGCAGAAGACGTCCCAGAGCGCGCCGTCGCGCCGATCCGACGAGGGTGGGACGCTGCGCCGCTATCTCCGCCCGCGCCCCCTCGAATAGGCGCCCGTAGGGTACGAGACCGGGGCAGACCGCCTCACAAGCACGACATCCAAGGCAAAAGCCGAGCATCTCCTCGAAGTCCTCGTCGACGGTGAGTACCCCTTCGTTGACCGCCCTCATCGCGGTGATGCGACCCCGGGGTGACGCCGCCTCGTTACCTGTGAGACGGAAAGTGGGGCAGTGAGGGAGACATAATCCGCAGTGGACACACGCATCCAGCTCGTCCTTTGTGGGCCGGAAGTCAGTGATCCATCCCGACACATCCCGGGCAGTATCGCCCTGCACTGGTTGCGACGGCACTGACACTCAGATACCCCCAGGAAGACGACCGGGCTCCAGAATGCGATGGGGGTCGAACTCGGCAATAACCCGACGCTGGAGGTTGAGTGTCGGCGGAGGGGTACCCCAGGGATCGATGCCACGGCCGCCTTCGACCAGCACCACACCTCCCCACGACTCAACTTCAGACCGCAGATCGTTGACAGCCGAGACCTCCTCAACAGTGGTTTCGACGACACCCACACCGATCTGGGCTATGTAATCAGAATGGAGGTTGGACACCACATCGTCGATTCGGGCGGGCGGCACCCGCACCTCGGTCCGGACGCCGGAATCGGGACGTTGTGGCCAGTCGAAACCCTCCACAATCACACCCCCCAGGTTTTTTGCCTCCCCCTCGACCGCCGGGGCGGTGCCCGCCAGCATCACCCGGTACTCGCCCGAGACGTCGAGCATGGCCAAAGGTCGATGGACCAATTCGACTGCGCGTTCCGGATCCTCGACGGTGACGGTGACCGTCCGCTCCGGAAGCGGCCACAGTTTGAGACAGACCGATTCGATAACACCGAGCGAACCGAACGATCCCGTGTAGAGACGAGGCAGGTCGTACCCGGTGACGTTCTTCACGACCCGGCCACCCGATCTGATGGCGCGACCGTCACCGGTCACCGCCGTCACCTCGAGTACCCGGTCCCTGGTGGGCCCGAAGCGTGCCCGGCGATAACCACTAGCGCCAGAGGAGATGACACCGCCGATGGTGGCGATGGGATCGGACTCGGGCAATACGGCGGTCTTCCCTCCTTCGGCGAGTTCCCCCTCGAGGTCGCCTATCGCTGTGCCAGCCCCGACAACAACGGTGAGATCGTCGGGTTCGAAGACCCTGACGCCAGCGAAGCCTCCCATCTCGATCACACTCTCGAAGTTGGGAGGAGAACCCATCCAGCGATGGCTCCCGCTCCCCACGATGGCCACCGCTTCGCGACTGTCGGACTGTTTCCTCAGAAGTTCCGCTAGGTCCTCTATGGTCTCGGGCCGGTGGATCGTAGGCGAGAGCGCCTCCGCCACGGGCTCGCCTCGAGGAGCGCTCATATCCAGGTTCCCTCTGGGAGTGGTGCGCCCCCGTAGTCGAAACAACGGGAACCGCTGGGGAGGATCTTGGCAGGGTTGAGGATTCGATCCGGGTCGAACACCTGCTTCAAGCGAGCCTGGGCATCGAGATCGTACTCGGTGAAGACGGTGCCCATCAGGTCCCGCTTCTCCGATCCAATTCCGTGCTCACCCGACAGCACCCCACCTTTCGCCACACAGGCGGCAACCATCTTGTCGGCGGCTTCGTGAACACGTTTGGCCATGACGTCGTCCTTCGCATCGAAGGCGATCAACGGGTGGAGATTCCCATCACCGGCATGGAACACGTTCATCATCACCAGACCCGCATCTTCTGCAATCTGATAGAGCTCGAGGACGGTCTCCACCAGCTTTGTGCGGGGCACGACGGTGTCGTGCAGGTAGTAGTTGGGAGCAGTCTGGGCGATGGCACCGAAGGCCGATTTCCTTCCCTTCCAGATGATTTCCCGTTCCGCCTCGTCACGGGCGACCCGAACCTCGGTGGCACCGTGGTCCTCTGCCACCCTGCGGATCAAGTCGACCTCTGCGTCCGCAGACTCCGTTGTGCAATGCACCTCGGCGATAAGGGCAGCGGCCGATTCTGTGGGAAAGCCCGCATGGAGCCAGTTCTCGACGGCGATTAGCATCCCCTGGTCCATCATCTCCAGGGCTGCTGGCACCACCCCTGCCGCGATGATGCCGGAAACAGCTCCAGCAGCACCCTCCACGGTAGGGAAGGCGCACAACAGGGTCCGGACCTGCGGCGGGTTTGGAGTCAGCTTTACCAGGGCACGCGTGACGATGCCAAGGGTTCCTTCGGACCCCACCACCACACTACGCAGATCCAGGCCAATCGGGTCTGGTGCCGCCGAGCCCAAGGTTATCACCTCGCCGTCGGCGGTGACCATCTCCACCGCCAGTACGTGGTTGACCGTGCTGCCCTCGCTGAGACAGTGGGGCCCGCCCGAGTTGTTGGCGATGTTGCCCCCGATGGTGCACGCTTGCTGAGAAGAGGGGTCGGGAGCGAAGTGGAGACTGTGAGGTGTCGTGGCCCGACTCAAGTCCAGGTTGATGACCCCGGGACCAACCCAGGCCGTCCCATTCTCCACGTTGATCTCGGTGATCTCGTTCATATGGGTCAAGGTGAGGACGATGCCGCCCTCCGTTGGTACCGCACCGGAGGCAAGGCCGGTGCCGGCTCCCCGAGCGACGAGGGGGACACCCTGCTTAGCGGCGACACGCACCACCGCGACAACCTCGTCGGTCGTTTCGGGAAAAACCACGATCGTCGCATGCCCGGTGCGGAGCCCTGCATCGCCACTGTGGAGATGCAGGTCGTAGGGCCGATCGGTCACCCGTTCACGGTCCGTGACCGCCACCAGCTCGTCGAGGAGGCTCATACTGTTGATCCTAAGTGCCTATTCCCCATGGGTCTACACCAAAACCATGGCGCCCTCTACGATTTGTGCCGTGTCATCAGACCGCACCACATCCCGAGCCCTTTTCGAGAGCCTTATCGACGACGCCGCTCTCTTCCCGCCTGCCAAGGATCCCATGGACGTGGCGCTGCCGGGTCACGTGGAGCGCCGCACATCACCCCATGGATGGATGCTCGGCCGATTCCTGGTGGCGGGGACACGGCTGGAGGATCTCAGGGAGACACTGGCCCGGGACGTTTCGATGGACTTGGGTCTCATCCTCGCTGCACCCGCTGACCTCGACGTGTTAAACGTCGTCGACGACGATCGTCGGCTCTCACTCGCCGGAATCGAACTGGGACCCAAGTTCGGCGACTCCACCAGTCTCGCTGTGGATCCGTCCATTCCCACCTACCGGGAGATCGACAGAAGTGGTGACCTCGACGACCAGCTCGATCAGGTATCCACCGATGGGGTCGGGGCCAAGCTCCGAACCGGAGGACTCGAGGCCGGCGCCTTTCCATCCGTCGACGAGCTGGCATCGTTCATCACTGGCTGTGTGGCAAGAGACCTGGGTTTCAAGTGCACCGCTGGGCTCCACAACGCCATCGCCCACACCGACGAGGCCACCGGGTTCGAGCATCACGGATTCCTCAACATCCTGTGCGCCACGCACGCCGCTCTCGACGGGGAGGACCCCTCACAAGCCCTGACTGACCGGGTCGGAGCTGGGCTCATCAAGACGGTGTCGGCCATCACACCTGCCGATGCAACCGCCATCCGGGAGTGTTTTCATGGATATGGCAGCTGCGTCTTCTCGGAGCCGGTCGACGATCTCGTCGGACTTGGCCTCATCGAAGGGAGTTCGCGATGAGTGCCTCCTGGGTACCGGAAGGTGAACTCCCCGGTTTTGGCATTGACCATCTGCCCTTTGGGGTGTTCGGGCCGGCTCGTCACATCGGTGTCGCCATCGAGGACCACATCCTCGACCTCACCGAGGGCGCCTCCGACGGCCTCATCGATGATCCCGGCGGAGAACTAGGCGCCACGGAGCTCAACCCTCTCATGGCAGCCGGACCGATACGCTGGGCGTCGCTTCGAGAGAGGGTGACCGAGATTCTCGTCGACGAATCCCACCGTGACCGGGTGACCCTGGTCAAGAGGCAAGGAGCGCAATTGCACCTCCCCTGGAGGGTCGCCGACTACGTAGATTTCTACTCGTCATTGGAACACGCCACCAACCTGGGGCGGATGTTCCGACCCGACGGCGAACCCCTCCTCCCAAACTGGCGCCATCTCCCTGTCGCCTACCACGGAAGATCGGGAACCGTGGTAGTGAGCGGTACCGAGATCAGGAGACCCAAGGGCCAGACCCGCCCCGGCCAACCGGGGGAGACTCCCCCGTTTGGTCCCAGCCGACGTCTCGACATCGAGGCAGAGGTGGGCTTCGTTGTGGGGGTCGGGTCCGAGATCGGTACGTCAGTCTCACCCGATGCCTTCTCCGAGCACGTCTTCGGTGTGTGCCTGGTCAACGACTGGAGCGCCCGTGACATCCAGGCTTGGGAGTACGTCCCGTTGGGACCCTTCCTGGGGAAGTCGTTCGCTACATCGGTGGCGGGGTGGATCACACCCCTCGCCGCATTGCCGGGAGCCCGCACCACTCCCCCACCCCAACATCCGCCGCCACTCGACTATTTGCGAGACGATGAGCCCTGGGGGCTCGATCTCGCCTTGGAAGTCCGTCTCAACGGCACCCTCATCTCCTCTCCGCCATTCGGTGAGATCTACTGGACCCCGGGCCAGCAACTGGCCCAAATGACCATAAATGGTGCCTCCCTGAGCACCGGCGACCTCTATGCGTCAGGGACCGTGAGCGGGAACGAGCCCCATCAGAGAGGGTCCCTCATAGAGCTCACCTGGAACGGCGAGACTTCCCTGACCCTCGAAAACGGAGAAGAGCGCACCTTCCTCGAAGACGGCGACGAGGTGGTCATCTCCGCAACCGCCCCCTCTAACAGCGGTGACCGAATAGCCCTAGGAGAGGTACGAGGCGTCATCGTGCCATAATCGCTAGGAGACTCCGTCCCCCAGACCCCCAACGGCTGCCTCTAGCTCACTTTTCGCGTGGTTGGGATATCGGAAGTCAGGCTTGGTTGCATGCCTCCGGCCCAGATACTTGTGGTGGCCACTTCGTGGAAGTGGCTGGACGTCGTTGCTGATCACAGTCTCACCCGGACCCGAGAAGAGCTTTGCCCCCGCGACTTGAATTGGCCGCGATCACGGAAGGAATGCTCGGGGGGTGTGGGGGGCCTTCACTTTGCGAGGCGTAGGCGAAGCAAAGATCGGCCCCCACAGAAGACAGCCCCTAGACGATGATGCTGCCTTCGGCGGCTAGGGTCTGGGCGCTCGTGAGGAGTTTGACGAAGGCGTCACGGGGCTTGATGCCCTCGTCGGCAACGGTCTGGGCAATGGCCGCCGCGACGCGAGGGGCCGCGAAGGATGTTCCGGACCATCTGGCGTATCCGTCGAAGTCGTCGGGGTCGGGGCTACCCACGACGGGGCCACTGTGGATGATCATCGTGGAGTGAACGTCCTCACCGTGGGCGTAGCAGTCCACCCAGTCACCGAAGTTGGAGAATTGTGAACGAGTCGGATTGTCACCGTCACAAATGGAGCCAACGGCCACCACCTCCTCCATCGCAGCCGGATAGAAGGGCCGATTGCTCGAGTTGTTCCCGGCCGCGGCGACCACGACGGCATCTCTGTGGAGAAGTCGGAGTGCGGCACTGAGAAGGCGTGGAGGTCGGTCATCGAAGGTGTATCCACCGAGGGAGAGGGAAAGCACACCACTCCCGATCGTCTCGATCAGCTCGTGAATCTTGATTGCAAGCAGGACGTCACTGGTGAGCCCGACACTGGAAAGAAGCCGACGTGCCCTAACGCGGACGTTGGGGGCGCGGTTCGCGATCACCCCGGTGATGAAGGTGCCGTGACCAGCCTGGGCATCGCGACAGCCGTCAGCGTCTGTATCCAACAACTCCTCGTCGTCGGCACCGGCCTCCACCCGTGAGGCGAACCAGTCGTCCTCCAACCAGCCCGATCGTATCCCGGTATCAAGAACGGTCACGTCCAACGCGGCCTTTCCGGAGGGTGGAGGACCAAAGGCAGCATCGGGTCTGGGGAGGTTACCGGGATGACCGAACCACCAGGGCTGCAAGGCGTACACATGGTTTGGCTGCACCCGTTTCTTCTCTTTGCGTAGTCGGTGCATCATCTCCACGGTGTCGGCGCCATCCGGCAGATACCATCGCCGCTTGCTCAAGTCACCAAGGGCAGGAGCGGCGACGGGCTGATTCGCCCGGTCGATACGAGCCAAACCTCGGTGCGCCAGGTCCGGGTCCGACTCGGGTCTCCAAGTGAGCGGACGGCCGTCGGGGTCATGTCGGGGCAGATAGGACGAGCGATGCGCCCCAATGATGTGCCGATCCGGCAGGGGCGGCGGGTCATCGGTCCGCTCAACGGCACCGAGACCCTCCAGTCGGGTCGCCGACCTGTCGTCCTCGGCGTCTGTGATCAGCTCGCCGGGCACATAGAGATATTCCGTGCCATCAGGTCGGCGACCAAAGGCCACGGTGGGGTCAGCAGGGTGTCTTTCACTATCCATCGTTTACCTCCCTCGATTGACTACTCCCGTCCTTCGAGTCCAAGAGTCGCCACGGGTTGTCTGTGATACGCTCCAAAGGAACTTGAGTGAGAAGGACGGAGCGATAGAAGCGACCGAACCCCTATCGGAACTCGTCACCCGAGCCGCCGATGGCGATCAGAGCGCGTGGAAAGCGATTGTCGACCGACATGCCGCCATGGTGTGGTCGGTGGCGCGCGGTGCGGGTCTCGATCGGGCATCCGCCGCCGATGTGTGCCAGACAACCTGGCTGCGTCTCGTGGAGCACATCGATGAAATCAGGGAAGCCGATGCCGTCTCGGGTTGGCTGGCCACCGTTGCCCGCCGGGAGTCATGGCGGGTGGCGCGCCGTCGTAACCGGGTAGTACTCGACGAAACCGCTGAGAGAATCCAAGATGAGGGTCCCGGACCCGAAGAGTCGGTCAGACTCACCGACGAGCGTGACCGGATCCTCTGGGCGTGTCTCGACGAGTTGCGTGGGCGGTGTCGTACCCTTCTACGTATGTTGAGCGCCGACCCTCCCGCTCCTTACGCCGCCATAGCCGAGGCACTCGACATCCCCATGGGGAGTATCGGACCCACCAGGAAGCGATGCCTGGACCAGCTACGGGGACTCGCCGAGAAAAGAGGTATCACAACCGCGGATCTGGACTCTTGAGAGTGACCAGCCACCGAGGAGGTCATGAGCGTGACGTTGCCACCTGAAGAGGGGTCCGAGCAGGGCCGCCCCACAGCAGATGACATCCTCCTGGATCATCTCAGGAGGGCGGTGGCTGCGTCGGACCCCGTGCCTGCTGAGGT
Source organism: Acidimicrobiia bacterium (assembly GCA_009377735.1). GTDB lineage: Bacteria > Actinomycetota > Acidimicrobiia > Spongiisociales > ZC4RG35 > WHTL01. Next base: position 3,393 of record WHTL01000020.1, on the reverse strand, counting down.
TCTTGCCATGGCAGAGGGCGCCTTCATCCATCGGAGTGCCGATACCCAATTGGCCCGACTCCTCGACGAGGAGTTGGTGGGTGTCCGTGGTTCTGAGGAGTTGCTCCTCACTTTCACTGGCAACGGGGTAACGCTCAACCTGGCCGACGATGACGGTTCTCTGATCGGTCACGTGAGCCCTCCCCAAGCCGGTGTAGACCTGGAGTCGCCCGATCAGGAGATGTCCGAGGTTGACGTTGACGCGGTGGGTAGATTCACTCTTGCGGACATCACAGGCCCCATCCGGTTCCACATCCATCTCGAGAATCAGGACGTGGTGACATTCTGGGTGACCATCTGAAGGAAGAATCGGATCTACTTACCAGGGCCGAGTCCCTGGTAGAGGTCGCAGCCGAGGATCCGGCCCGGGTGGTAGCCGAAGCCGCCGAACTGGAACGCGAGGCCGCTTCGGGCGATGAGCCGGAAGCCGTCACCTATGCGATGTGGGCACGAGGACACGCACTCCGCGAATTGGGTCGCATGGCCAACTCGACTGAGGTTCTCCATGACGCCATACAAAGGGCGGACGGAGACCTGGCAGAGCGGATCCGAACCAGTCTGGCACTCACGACCTTCCTCAGTGGTGACACCGAGGGGGCCCTCGAACAGTCGGAAAGAGCAATTGAGGGTATGGGGAACCCTACCCACAGGGCTCGCGCCCAGGCACAGAAGGGGTTGATCCTGGCCCGAGTCGGGCGGTTGGAAGAGGCTCTGACCATCCTCGACGAGGTGGATGAGGACGCCTGTGACGAAACCACCCGTGCCCAGATGTTGGGAAATCGGGGCATAACCGCTGCCCTCCTAGGAAGGTTCGAGCCCGCCGAACGTGACCTGGAGAGAACCCGCAAGATGGCCCATGTCCTGGGTCAGACCACCAACGAGGCCAGGGCAAGACACAACCTCGCATTCGTCGCCTCTCTCAAGGGTGATCTGGTCCGGGCGATTTCAGAGTACCGCCAGGTAGCCGAACTGGTGGCAACCACCTCCTTCTCCTCTGCAGAGGTCGAGTCGGATCTTGCCGAGGTCCTCCTGGGTCTGGGCCTCGTCGACGACGCCGCCGAAACGGCGAGACGTTCTGCCCTTCGCTTCACCCAGGATGGTCGGGCGGCAGATGCCGCCGAGGCGAACTTGCTGCTCGCCCGCTCACTGTTCACCGGGATGCATCTCGCCGAGGCTGCCGTCATGGCGGACACAGCCTCCCAACAGTTCGCCGACCAGCAACGCCCTGGCTGGAAGCAAGCTGCCGATGCTGTGCGTGCCTGGTGTCGTTGGGCAGGTGACACGACGACCAATGAAGCCGATCTGGACGATGCCGTGGCCTTGGCGTCGGAGTTATACGACGCCGGCTGGATCCAGGCATCATACCGCACCATACTCATGGTGGGCAGATCCGCAATCCGACAGGGCAACACCACTGCCGCCGAACGCATCCTGACCGGGGCCAAACCTATACCGGAGAACCAGCCCCCGAGTGTGAGGACGATGTGGTTCCATATTGAGGGATTGCGCTGCCAGATCCGAGGAGATACCGCAGAAGCCCTCTCCCGATTCGACGACGGCATTGCCGTCGTCCACCGGTTCCGTAACACGCTCGGTGCTACCGAGCTGCGGACACTGGCGGCGTCGCTGAGCCAAGACCTGGCGGAAGATGGGTTGCGGCTCGCCGCTGCCCGGGCAAATGAGCACCTCGCCATGGAATGGATCGAGCGAGACCGGGCCGCCTCCATCTGGCATCCGCCAACTCGACCACCAGAGGACAGCCGGGCGGTGCAAATACTCGCCCAGCTCCGCCAGGTCACCGCCGAGCTCAACACAGCCCGCCTGGAGGGCACACCGCACGACGAGTTGGTCATCCAACGCCGTGAGCTCGAGGACAAAGCAGCGTCGGCGATGTGGAGTCTCGATAGTCAATCCGCCGCGTTGACCCCTCCAATTCCGGAAGCCAAAGTGGTGGAGAAACGTCTCGGGGGACGCGCTCTCGTGATGTTCGGATCCCATTCCGGGCGGCTCATCTCCGTGACACAGAATGGGAGGGAGAAGACCATTACGGACCACGGCGACCTCGCACTCATCGCCACCGAGATCGGGCACGTGTCCATGTCACTACGACGTCTCGCCGCTCCAGGATCTACACCGCGGGGAACCGAAGACCTACGACGAGCAGCGGACTACGGGCTAGAACAACTCGATGCCCATATCACCCGTCTCCTTCCTCCTGTCGATGACGATACCGGTCTGGTTGTGATGGCCACGGACCCACTCCATCGACTTCCGCTTTCCCTGCTCCCCGGTTGGAGGGGCAAGCCGATCACCATGGCACCGTCGCTGGCGTTGTGGGCCAGACCGACAACGACGGGCGAGTCCAACTCCCGGGAGGTCTATGTATCCGGTCCCGGTCTGACCCACGGCGAGGCGGAGGTGACGGAACTCTCTGAGCTGGCGCGAAGTCGCGGGGACAGGGAAGTTGTCGAGTTGAAGGGGAATGCGGCGACTGTCGAAGCCGTGACAGAGATGATGGACGGTGCCTACCTGATACACATCGCGGCGCACGGGCGGTTCAGCGAAGAGCACCCTTCCTTCTCATCAATCGAGTTGGTTGACGGCGGCCTCACAATCCACGACCTGGCAGGTTTGGGAGCGGCGCCGCGCCACGTTGTGCTATCCGCCTGCGACGCCGGGATACACGCCGTCACGGGTAGGGACCTGATCGGGATCGGAGCAACCTTCCTCGGTGCCGGGACAAGAAGTCTGATAGCTTCACTGGCCCCACTCCCGGATGACCTGGCACGTGACGTGATGCGAGCCTATCGAACCGGCGTCGCCACCGGCAGTACACGTGCGGAGGCGCTGGCGAACGCAGTGACCGAGATGACAGAGACACATCCGCTTGGGTTCCTCTCGGCCTCCCTAACCCTAATGGGCAGCATCTAGCTGTTATTTCTGGGGGACGCCGTCCCCCAGACCCCCAACGGCTGCATCGTCATCTCTTTCTCGCGTGGTCGGGGCCGTCCGACCTCACCTCCGCGACCCGGCGCCTGTCTGTCGGACTCGGTGGTTCTCGGGTTCGCTGTGACTTCGCCCTGATGCATTCCCTGACCGCGGGTTGCCGGTGGATTGCTCGCCGCGGCGCCGGGTTTCCCAGCCGCCACCACGGCATCTGCACATCCAGCTACGTCTGAGAGTGTGTGATCGTCCCGGTTGCGGCTCACCCGATCCCAACACCGCTGGCTTGGAGGTTCCCCAGATGATTGCTATTTCTGGGGGACGCCGTCCCCCAGACCCCCAACGGCTGCATCGTCATCTCTTTCTCGCGTGGTCGGGGCCGTCCGACCTCACATTCGCGACCGGCGCCTG
>WHTL01000255.1 GCA_009377735.1 Acidimicrobiia bacterium | reverse complement strand
TGTACACCTCAAGGGCATATATGGAGCCTGCATCGAAGACACCGATCCTGCAGCGCAAACTCGACAAGATCCTAGTGGCCGAGGACCTGATCGAGGGCTCCCACGATCACAAGGCAGTCATCCAACTCTTCGAGGGGTTCAGTAAGCATGACCTCTTCGCTGCCCCCACCGAGGCACTTCGATCGGAACTGATGGGTCTTCTCTCACTGGAGGAGCGCCAACAGGTCAAGGTCTTCGTGAGACGGGACCTGCTCAAGCGGAGCATCTCCATTCTGGTCAGTCTGCCCCGCGATCGTTTCAACGCGCCGCTACGCAAACAGATACAAGGGATGATCGGACAGCGTTTTGGCGGAGGGCCCATCGACTACCACCTAAATCTCGGTGAAGGGGAGACCGCCCAGATTCATTTCACCATCTGGATAGAGGATGAGGTCGTGCCCGAGGTGGACCAGGACTCCCTGGAGCGAGACATCATCGCCCTGGCACGACCGTGGACGGAGAAGCTCGTCGATAGGTTGGAGGGGGACCTCGGGAACCTGGAGGCCAATCGCATCGCCAACGAGTGGGGGGAGCTGTTCCCCGGCTACTACGTTTCCCAGACCCCCCTTGAGGTGGTGGCCGGCGACGTGGTGGAACTGGACAAGCTCATGAAATCGACCGACACCTTCAGGGTCGGTGTCCAGGCTGATAGCAATGAAGACGATCCTCTCACGCGGATAGCCCTCTACCGAAAGGGCGGCAGGAGTGCCCTTTCGGCTCTGATGCCGGCACTGGAGAACCTCGGTGTGGAGGTGATGGAGGAGGTCCCCACCAAGATAAGGGGCGACCACAAGGCCTACATCCACGATTTCGGTGTCAGGTTCGACGGAAAACCGATAGACATCGACAACGGGGGTGAACGGATCCGCAACACCCTTGCGTCGGTGTGGGGGGACGAGATCGCAACCGATCCCCTACACGTGTTGGTGGTAACGACTCCCCTCACGCACGAGGACGTGGGCCTTCTGCAGGCATACCGCACCTACTGGAAGCGGGTCGCACCCGTCTTCACCACGTCCTACACCAACGAGACACTCATCGCCCACCCCCGGATCGCTTCTGATCTTGTCGAATTGTTCAAGGCGAGATTCCAACCTTCCTCGAACTCAAACGAGGACAGTATTCGCAAGAGGATCCTCACGGCATTGGACGAGGTCGAGAAGCTCGACCATGACCGCATCCTCCGCAGCATGCTCGGTCTTGTCGAAGCCACCCTCCGCACCAACTACTACCAGGAGGGGCGGAAGGTCCTCAGTTTCAAGTTCAGGTCCACCGATGTTCCCGATGCCCCGGCCCCACGGCCGATGGCGGAGATCTTCGTGATCGGTCGTGGAATGGAGGGAATCCATCTGCGGGGCGGTCCCGTTGCGAGGGGTGGTATCAGGCACTCGGACCGCCGCGAGGACTACAGAACCGAGGTATTGGGTCTACTGAAGGCACAGATGACGAAGAACGCCGTAATCGTTCCCACAGGGGCCAAGGGCGGCTTTGTCATCGGTGATCTCCCCGCCGATCGTGAGGAGAGGGCCACCGCAGTCGAAAACCAGTATCGCAACTACATATCGGCCCTCCTCGACGTCACCGACAACCGCGTCGGCGATGAGATCGTGCACCCACCGGACACCGTGATCCACGATGACGACGACCCGTATCTGGTTGTCGCGGCCGACAAGGGCACTGCCAAGTTCAGTGATGTCGCCAACGAGATCGCCACTTCGGTCGGATACTGGCTCGATGACGCCTTCGCTTCCGGAGGATCGGCCGGTTACGACCATAAAGCTCTGGGGATCACGGCCCGAGGTGCCTGGGAGTCCTTGAAGCGCCACTTCCTGGAGATGGGTCTGGACCCGGCAGAGGATGAGTTCACCGCCATCGGGGTCGGCGACATGAGCGGGGACGTCTTCGGGAACGGGATGCTCTGCTCCGACAAGATTCGCCTAGTCGCCGCCTTCAACCACCTCCACATTTTCATCGACCCGAATCCCGATGCAGCCACATCGTTCCAGGAGCGGAAACGTCTCTATGAACTATCCATGTCGAGCTGGGCGGATTATGACCGGGACCTCATCTCGTCGGGCGGCGGGGTGTTCAAACGGAGCGCCAAGAGCATCAAGCTCTCAGAGGAGGCGCAGGTCGCACTCGGCACCGATCGTTCCGTCTTCACCCCGGATCAGCTCATCGGGGAGATCCTGTTGGCACCGGTGGATCTGTTGTGGAATGGGGGGATTGGCACCTACGTCAAGGCATCGCATGAGACCGACGCTGAGGCCGATGATCGGGTGAACGACTCGGTGAGGGTCAACGGCGACGAGCTCCGCGCCCGGGTGGCAGTGGAAGGTGGGAATCTTGGATTCACCCAGCATGGTCGGGTGGAGTTTGCCCTGGGTGGTGGCCATCTCAACACCGACTTCATCGACAACTCCGCCGGGGTGGATGCCTCAGATCGTGAGGTGAACCTCAAGATCCTCCTCGGGAGGGCGGAGGAGAACGGCGAGTTGGAACGAGCCGATCGAAACACCCTGATCGGTGAGGTGGTCGACGAGGTTGTGGAGAAGATCCTCTACGACAACTATCTCCAGGCCCAGATGCTTTCCCAGGAGGAGTTGGGCGGGAGGGCACAATTGGAGGCCCTCGAGGATCTGATGCAGCGGCTCGAGGGTGAGGGCATCGTCGTCCGCGGCCTCGACGGGCTCCCCAGCACCGACGAAGTGAATGAACGCCTAAAGGCGGGACAGAACCTGACCAGACCGGAGCTGTCTGTGCTGCTGGTCGATGCCAAACGCAGCATCTACAACGCCCTGGTGGATTCTGATCTACCCGACGACGAGTATTTCATCCGCGACCTAGGGGACTACTTCCCGGGTGCGGTGGTGGAGCGTTTCGGCGACCACCTCGAACGTTTCCCCCTGCGTCGGGAGTTGGCTGCCACCATCCTCGCCAACCGGATCGTGAATGACCAGGGGATCACCTTCGTTAACCGGCTGGTGGTCCGTACCGGCGCCACGATCCCCGATATTGTCCGCAGTCAGGTGATAGCCCGAGAAGTAATGGATGCCCCCCAGCACTGGGATCGACTCGAGGCGCTCTTCGGAAAGATAGACAACTCGCAGTGGATCGATCTGATGGCGGAGGCGGATCTGCTGGTGGCGTCCGCGACCCGTTGGTATCTCGCCCACCCTTCCGGCGGTTCCATCGCCGAGGCCGTGAAGGATGTGGCGCTGCTCCGCGAGATCGAGGCGAACATCGAGCGTCTGGGCACGGAGAGGTGGCAGGAGGGGCTCGCTGGGAGGGTACGAGCTCTCGTCGAGGACGGGCTTGATGAGCAGGTGGCCCGTCGTCACGTCATAAGCCCGATCCTCCTCCATGTTCCAGGCGCAATTGCGGTTGCTAAGAAACACGATCGGAATGTGACCGATGTCTTCGACGTGTTCCTCCATCTCGGCTCGGCGGTGGGTCTGGCCCGGCTCAATCGGATGGCACGTCAGCTCAACGTCGAGGGAAAGTGGGCCCGCTGGGCTCGCCAGTCGATGGAGGACTCCCTAATAAATCTGCGGTATGAGCTGGCCGACAACGTCGTCGCCCGCTCCGAGCCGGGATCGTCGATGTTGGACGCCGTGACCGACTACCTCGAGGATCGCTCCGACGTCGCCGAGCGAGTGGCCAGGGTCGTCCACGCCCTAAGTTCGGCGCCCCAAGACGATGTCTCCCCCCTCCTCGTAGCCGTAAGACAGCTCCGGAACTTGGTGGAGTAACAGGACTCCCTTGCTAACGGCGGGCTTCGTTTTCGGAGCGGAGGACCGCGAGCAGGACGCGGAGGAGGAGGGTGATGGCGATGAACAGGCCGATCCAGCCGAAGACCTCGAAGATACCGATGTTGAGGAACCCCATCATTTGGTCGTCGTCGATGTCGATGAGCATCACTGACACTGCACCGGTCCCGATGCTTAATGCGGTGAAGGCGATACGGTTCACCAGACGCTCTAGGAACTGTCTCTCGGTGGCATCGCCGAAAAGACGGATACGTGCGCTGAGCCGGCCGTGCTCGGCCATGGTGGCGAGACGGTCGACATGGCGTGGTAGCCGCCGGAGGAGAGGCCCCAGTTCGGCCCACTCCTGTTGGATGAACTCGGACGCCGAGTCCGGCATGAAACGGCGTTGCAGCTGGGCCCCCCCGAGATCGGCCACGACCTCAACCAGCGGATAGCCCGGGCTTAGGTGTTCCAGAGTGCCGGCAAGCGTCGCCAGGGCACGGAACATCGCGGTGGTGGAACGTGGAAGTCTCAGACCCAATTCCATGATGAGTCGGAGAAGATCGGTGAGTGCCGCAGGTGGTGGAAGCTGTGGACCCAGATAAGTGGCCATGAACTGCGCCAGGGCTCTCTCAACCTCGTCGGGGTTGTGTCCTGGGGTCACGGCTCCAATCGACACCATCGACTCGTAGAGAAGGGTGGGCTGCTCCAACTTCAGCGCCACCAACATCTGAAAGACAGCTGCCTGCTCGAAACGATCGAGACGACTGGTGATACCCATGTCGATGAGACCGAGAGAGCTGTCGTCGAGGACCATTACGTTGCCGGGGTGGGGATCCCCATGGAATCGACGCCCCTCCAACATGGCCCGCACCTGCGATTCACAGAGGGAATCGGCCAGTCGCCGAGATGCCTCTGCATCCGGATCCGCCGATACGGCGGACAATGGTGTCCCTTCAAGGCGTTCCATCACCATCATGCCCTCGGTGGTGAGCGAATCCACCACCGACGGAACCCGGATCCCCGGGTCGTTCGCAACAGCTTCCACCATCTCCGAACCCTGGCGTGCCTCGATCCGGAAGTCCAGCTCCGCTCTCAGTGTGTCGGCAAACTCACCTGCGAGACCCGCAACGCCGTACGCCTCGCCCCAATCAGTCCGCCGTTCGGCGTTGCGAGCCATCCACATCGTGATGGTCAGATCACGCTCCACCTGATCGATAAGTCCAGGTCGACGAACCTTGACCACCACGCGAGAGCCGTTATGCAGTGTCGCGGAGTGGGCTTGCCCAATAGAGGCCGACCCCAACGGATCCCAGTCGAAGTGCTGGAACACCTCAGAGAAGGGACGGCCCAACTCGGTCTCGATGACCTGTTGCACATCCTCCCGGGAGAGGGGCACGGCCGATGCGTGGAGACGGCCCAACTCCCGGGTTGCCTCCGGCGGAAGTAAGTCGGGTCGTGTTGCCAATAGTTGGCCCAACTTGATGAACATCCCGCGACAATCCTCCAACGCCAAGCGGGCACGGCGTGCCAAATCCTCCGGGGAGTACTGGGAGGTCGCGCGGCCTTGGCCGATCAGGGGGCCCAAACCATGACGGGCTGCGATCCGGGAAACCTCCCACGCTCTGGCTCCAACGCCGAGGAGCCGACGGACAGTCCGGAACGGGCGAGGCACCGTCAAGCCCCGCCGTTTGCGTGTTCGGGAGAAGAGGACTTCGAGGACGACGATGGCGCCCATCGTTGCCACGAGGCGGAAGGGCATCCCGATCAAATAAAACTCCGGGCCTATAGCCGGTATCTCGCCGAGATCGCGGGTCACCAAGAGAATTGCGGCGGTGTCACCCAGTCCGATGCCGATGAGGACGGCAAGGATGGTGCGACCCCAAGTCAGCTCACGGGCACCCACCAGCGCCCGGGCAATCCAGGCGAACACGAAGACGACAACCACACTGAGAAGAAGATCGACCATAGGGGGAAGCTAACAGCCGGACGTGTCAACGAATGCCGTTTCCGCCTTTGCGAAGCCTAAATCGGGAACCCCTTTGTCGACGAGAACGTCATATCGAGGACAAGACCTCCGAGGAGCGACATGCGCAGAACAC
>WHTL01000069.1 GCA_009377735.1 Acidimicrobiia bacterium | reverse complement strand
GTTGGTTTATTCATTGGATGAGACGACCTTTCGATATAACTTGACTTGCGGCCGTCGTTAGCTGCTAAGATACCACAAAGTAAGAGTGGAGTTCGTCGGATCCAGGGAGTGGACCGAAATGCATGTACCAGATAGTGCGCGTCGCGCATCGTTCCTGCTAACCGTCTTCGTGTTGGCATTAGTCACCATCGCCCCAGCCGCTTTGGCTGAAACGCCGGACGACGGCGTCCAAGGCGACCAGTCGACGTCTACGACTTCGACTACCTCGACCACCTCGACCACGGTCCCGGAGACTACGACTTCGAGCACTACCACGTCGACCACGTCGACCACGGTCCCGGATACGACGACGTCGAGCACCACCACGTCGACCACGGTCCCGGAGACTACGACCACGACGGTACCGGAAACGACTACGACCACGACGGTACCGGAAACGACTACGACCACGACGGTACCGGAAACGACCACAACGACGGTCCCGGATACGACGACCACGACCGTGCCGCCCAACACCCCGCCGTCGGTCCCGGTCACCTCGACGACTACGACGCAGCCGACCCCGAACCAGCCGACCACGACAACGACCCCAGCACCGCCAGCATCGGAAGTCACCACCACAACCGCCCCGGAGACCACAACGACGACCGATCCCACGACCACGACGGTCCTGGTGGCATCGAACGACGATGATCCCACCACGCTGCCTTATACCGGTGTGAAGACCCGGAACCTTGTCATCGCGGCTACCGGACTGTTTGTTGCCGGGATCTCCATGATCGGATGGGCTGAAGCACGGAAAGAAGAGGAGTAGGCAGGGGCATCGACCCCTGATACAGTGACTCCATGATTGTTGGACGCAACTGGTGGCGGACCTCTATGTGAGGTTCCCACCGCGCCACAGAACTGGACCGCCGTCGGAACCTTCCGACGGCGGTTTCATTTGGGAAAAGTGAGGAGTCAAAGATGGACAAGAAGGTCTTTTCGGGTATCCAGCCGACCGGTCGGTTGCATATCGGGAATCTGGTTGGCGCGCTCGACAACTGGGTGAAGATGCAAGATGAGTATCAGACCATCTACAACGTGGTCGACCTGCATGCCATGACGGTGCCCTACGACCCTGCCGAGCTGCAACGGACCCGGCTCGAGACCGCCCGGTTGCTCCTTGCTGTAGGTGTCGATCCCAGTCGGTCGCTCCTCTACTTCCAGAGCCAGGTGCCCCAGCATGCCGAGCTCACATGGATCCTCTCCACCATCACCGGTATTGGCCAGATGGAGCGAATGACACAATTCAAGGAGAAGGGAGAGAAATCAGGACAGAACATTGGCCTGTTCTCCTATCCCATACTCATGGCGGCAGATATCCTGGTGCATCGTGTCCACGCAGTTCCTGTCGGAGACGATCAGACCCAACATCTGGAGTTGACCCGTGATCTGGCCGAGAGATTCAACTCCCGGTTCGGCGAGACCTTCCCGATACCAGAACGGATCACCCCTGAGATCGGTGCCAGGGTGATGTCACTGCAGGACCCGACCGCCAAGATGTCGAAATCGGACCCGAGTCAAGCGTCCCGGATCGATCTCCTCGACGAACCGGACACCATCCGGAAGAAGATTCGGTCGTCGGTCACCGACTCGGGTCGCGAGGTCTCCTACGACTGGGAGAACAAGGCGGGAATCTCCAATCTCCTCGAGCTCTTCTCGTTCTTCTCCGGAGCGGGGATCGACGAGTTGGAGGCGGAATACTCCGAATCCGGCTACGGACCCTTCAAGGAAGCCGTGGCGGAGGCAATCGTCGATGGCCTCACCCCGATCCGCACCCGATACAAGGATCTGGACGAGGGCGAGGTGGGACGCATCATGGAGCAGAATGCGCTCCAGGCGAGAACCCAAGCAGAAGCCTCCATGCAGGGCGTCCGCGCCGCAGTCGGCTTAAGCCCCCGCTGACCCTCGGTCAGGGCCGATACGTCACCGGGATTGTGAAGCGACAGTGATCGCACCCCGAGGTTCCGCCACCGCCACTGCGAGGACAACGACGGCGATCAGGATCAAGGCGGGCGAGGGGGCGAGTCCGGTGAGAAACGGGATCGATCCCAAGATCACCACAAATCCGACCCATCGCGGCCAGCCGATCCGTGTCCCGGCTCGCAACATGACGAGTCCGGTACCACCGACAAAGAGCGCAACTCCCGCACCGATGGCGATGCCCGCCGGACCGAGGGGCTCATCTCCATGCAGCAGACCGCTTTCCAAGCCGGCGGCGAAGGCGATGACACCACCGATGATCGGTACGTGTCCAAAGGAATAGACATCCCGGGCGTATCCGCCCAGGCGCCGCTCTGGCTGACCATCCATCGCCTCTTCGCACGTGTCTTTGGCGGATGCAAAATAGGTCCACCACAGACCAACGGTGATCAACACCGCCAGTCCCGTGACGACGAGATCGCTGCTACCGAGCTCATTGTCGAGGGCGGTGGCCCCGGCCACGATCAACGACTCACCGAGAACGATGATGACGAACAGGGCGTGACGCTCGGCGAAATGAGCTGCTAGAAGCCGCCATTCTTCGCGTCCGGCACGAATGGCGGCAATCACGTCGAGACCAGCCGCCACCGCAAGGACAGCCATCCTCGTCTCGCCGGGGACGAATATCGAGACAATGACCGCCAGCAAACCCAGGCTTGAGGTGAGGACCCATTTCCGCACCGCCTCCGCCCAGGCGTCGTCGCCCGAGGCGAGAATCCGCTGGAGCCAGAGACCGATGAACCTCACGATGAGATATGCGACTGCGAACAGCGCGCCACCGATCTCGGTGACGAGGGGGACGGTGAGCGCCATGAAGAAGGCAGACGCGGTGGCGGCCAGCGTGAGGAGACGTATGACGGTGTGATCGGTGTCCGCCTCGTTGAGGGACCAGGTGAACTGGGTCCACGCCCACCACACCAACCAGAACACCACCAGGGCATGACCCAACCCGCTCCAGGTGAGATCGTGGGCCAACTCCCCGGTGATCTGAGTGACCGCGAACACAAAGACGAGGTCGAAGAACAACTCGACGAACCCGGCGCCCTGACTCGCTTCGACCTGGAACCTGGAGGGCATAGGGCGATCCTACCCGGGGCACCGTCGCCACCCGAGCACCAAGGTTCCGGGGTCAGCCACGCTCCGACTGGACGAAGGAATGCTCGGGGGGCGTCAGTTAGTAATCCAGGCCGGTGAGGGTTAGGACCACGGCCAGCAGGTTGAAGCCGGCGTGGGTGGCAATGGCGGGGCCGAGACGGTCTGCTTTCCATGTCATCCATCCGAGGATGCCACCGAGGATGAGGATCTGGGGGAGAGCGATCAGTGCCGCTCCGCGGTCACTTAGGCCGATGATGTGGAAAAGGGAGAAGACCACGGCGCTGATGATGATCGACCACCAGATGCCCAGACGTCGCGCCGAGCCCATCAGGATCCCCCGGAAGGTGAGTTCCTCGACGATGGGGGCCGCGACCGTGACCATGGATGCAAAGGCGACAATAAGCAGCGGATCCTGCAAATTTCCCATCGTTGACACCGCCTCCTGCAGGGGCTCGGCGTTGGGGCGGAGAAGCTGAATGAGGGGCAGGGCGAGTAGGGAAAGAGCCAGCTGCAGACCGAATCCGAATGGGATGTACCAGATATCCTTCAGGGCGAATACCAGCCCCATGCCGTGTCGTCGGATGGTCCGCATCTGAGCCAGCGCCAGGGCCAGAGCAGCCCATGTCAGGTATTGGATCCACGACGTCGTGATGATCCCCTCCTGATCCCCCAATTCCATGGGGAGCACGGCCGCAGCCGCCGCCGTCAGGAATAGGCTGGTCAATATGACGAAGAGGAAGTCGTACCACTTCCATTCCGCACTCATCTCTGACTGACTCGTCGGGAGCATCGGGCAGAGAATAGGCCCGCCGCTGGTACCCTCCGTGACTCTCGACGACACTGGTGAATATGGACATCGATATTGGTATCGGAAAGAGGGCTCGTCGCTCCTATGAGCTCGACGATCTGACGATCGTGCCCAGTCGTCGAACCCGGAATCGAGACGAGGTGGACCTCTCCTGGCAGATGGACGCGTTCAAGTTTGTGCTGCCGATGCTGGCGGCACCCGCCGACTCGGTCACCAGCCCCGAGATGATCATCCGTCTGGGTGAAGCAGGAGGCCTCGGTGTCCTCGATCTAGAAGGTTTGTGGACACGTCATGGCGAAGCCGACACGCTCTTGGACAAAGTCCTGACCAGTGACGAGCCGGCGGAGGGCCTCCGCAGACTCTACGAGGCTTCCGTCGATCCGGGCCTGGTGGAGGATCGGGTTCGCCAGCTCAAGAAGGCCGGTGGAGTCGTCGCCGGTGCTCTGACCCCCGCGAACGTCTCTCGGTTCTCGTCCCATGCCATCGGCGCGGGTCTAGATATCCTCGTTATCCATGGCGCCGTGGTCTCCGCGGAGCATGTCTCCGACGGTGACGATGTCCTCGACCTGCGGGAGTTCATCGCTGGTTGTGAGGTGCCTGTGATCGTGGGCGGGTGCTCGGCCTACTCGACCGCCCTCCATCTGATGAGAACGGGTGCGGTGGCGGTGCTGGTGGGTGTTGGCACCGGTCGTTCCTCCCGCACCTCCGAGGTCCTTGGTGTGGGTGTACCCCTGGCCACGGCCGTCGCCGATGCCGCTGGCGCCAGGATCCGATATCTCGACGAGACGGGCCGGTATGTTCACATCATTGCCCAGGGAGACATCGTCACCGGAGGCCATATCGCCACGGCGGTGGCATGTGGCGCCGATGCCGTCATGCTCGGCGCCCCCTTTGCCCGCGCCCTGGAAGCACCGGGCGGCGGTCGCCATTGGGACACCGACGCCTTTCATGCTGAGCTACCTAGGTCGCTCCTGATCGATGTCGACGATCGGGTCCCCTTCGACGAGTTGCTCTTCGGGCCGTCGCTGACCGCCTCGGATGGCCGGAATCTGGTGGGCGCCCTCCGTACCGTCATGGGATTCACCGGTCACTCCAACCTCAAGGGCTTCCAGAAGGCAGAGGTGATGGTGCGCCGATGACCGACTTCCAGACGGTGCTCGTGGTCGACTTTGGCGCCCAGTACTCCCAGCTCATCGCACGTCGCGTGCGCGAGCTCGACGTCCACTCTGAAATCGTCCCGCGCTCCATCTCCTCAGAAGAGATGGTCGCGATGGATCCTATCGGCATCATTCTCTCCGGCGGACCCGCCTCGGTTTATGCCGAGGATGCCTACCAGCTCGACCCCGACATCCTGGAGATGGGAATCCCGGTGCTCGGCATCTGCTACGGCCATCAGGTCATCGCCCAGACGCTCGGCGGCCAGGTCAGCCGCACCGAGAGAGCGGAGTACGGGCGAACGTCCATCGACGTCCAGGACTCCGGTAGCCTCCTCGGTGATGTGCCCGATGGGAGTCAGGTGTGGATGAGCCATCGTGACTCCGTCACCGAGGTGCCACCCGGGTTCCGCGCCAACGCCTCCACGAATGGGGCAGTGGTGGCCGCGATGGAGGATCCGGACAGAGGTCTTTTTGGGGTCCAGTTCCACCCCGAGGTCGTCCATACCCTCCACGGTCAGGATGTCCTTCGGGGATTCCTACAGCATTGCGGTGCCAGAGGTGATTGGAACAGGGCCTCGATTATCGAATCTCAGGTCGAGCGGATCACGGAAGTCGTTGGCGACGACACCGTGATTTGTGCCCTTTCGGGCGGCGTCGACTCGGCAGTGGCGGCGGCCCTCGTGCACCGAGCCATCGGCGACCGGTTGGTCTGTATCTTCGTCGACCACGGACTGCTCCGTAAAGGCGAGGTGGAGGAGGTCCAGAGGGCATTTGGCGATGCCTCCCCAGTACGTCTCATCACCGTCGACGCCAGGGAGAGATTTCTCGATCGACTGGCCGGAATCGTCGATCCCGAGGAGAAGCGGAAGACGATCGGCGAGCTGTTCATCAGGGTATTCGAGGACACCGCGACCCAGGTGGGCGATGCTCGCTATCTGGTGCAGGGGACCCTCTACCCCGACGTGATCGAATCTGGCACCGATTCTGCGGCGACGATCAAGAGCCACCACAATGTCGGAGGTCTTCCCGATGATCTCAATTTCGAGCTGATCGAGCCGCTCCGGGACCTATTCAAGGACGAGGTGCGGGAGGTAGGTCGCGAGCTGGGACTTCCCGATGCGATCGTGAACCGTCACCCGTTCCCCGGACCCGGTCTGGCGGTACGGATCATTGGTGATGTCACCGAGGAGCGGCTGGAGATCCTGCGTGATGCCGACTCCATCGTCAGAGACGAGCTCACCAAGGCGGGTCTCGACGAGGAGATCTGGCAGGCGTTCGCCGTCCTCCCTGCCATAAGGACGGTGGGGGTGCAAGGAGATGGTCGCACCTATGCCCACCCCCTGATCGTTCGTGCCGTCAGCTCCGAGGATGCCATGACCGCCGACTGGGTGCGGATCCCCTATGAGATCCTTGACCGGATAAGCAATCGGGTGATCAACGAGGTGGACGGTATAAACAGGGTCGCTTACGACGTCACGTCCAAGCCACCGGGCACCATCGAATGGGAATAGCCGAGGCACCCATCTGTTGATATTGGCAGACGGAAGCACAAGGGATGTATTAATGCCACGGGCTACCGTCTCAGTATGAAGATGGAAGAAGGGGATTCTTAACCATGTTTTCAACCCTATCGTGGACAGGGGTGCGGAATACCTACCTGCTCCTCACCCTGCTACAAACCCTCGCGGCGTCATTCATTTGGGGGATCAACACCCTCTTCCTCCTTGACGCAGGCCTCAACAACCTGGAGGCTTTCGGGGCCAACGCCGCATTCACGGCGGGGATGATGATCTTCGAAATACCAACCGGTGTCGTGGCAGACACTCGCGGCAGGCGTCTGTCTTTCGTCCTCGGAGCAGGCACCCTTTTCGCCTCCACCCTTCTCTATCTCTTCATGTGGCAGATCCACGCCGGCTTCCTGGCCTGGGCCATCGTTTCGGCTCTCCTCGGTCTCGGGTTCACGTTCTTCAGCGGGGCCACCGAGGCGTGGCTGGTGGACGCCCTCGACGCCACGGGATTCGAGGGGGATCTCGAGTCCGTATTCGCCAAGGGCCAGATTGTGTCCGGTATCGCCATGCTCAGCGGCTCAGTTGCCGGTGGCTACATCGCTCAGGCGACCAATCTCGGGGTGCCGTACATCCTCCGGGGGGCGGTTCTCTTCCTGACCATGGTGATGGCACTTCTCCTCATGCGGGACATCGGGTTCCAGCCCGAGAGATCCCGTGGCTATCGCTCCGAGGTGAAGACGATCCTCTCGGCGTCGGTGAAACACGGGTGGGGTAATCCACCGGTTCGTTGGCTGATGTTGGCGGCGCCCTTTACCGGGGGTGTGGGTATCTACGTCTTCTATGCGGCCCAGCCCTACCTTCTCGAGCTGTACGGGGACCCGGAGGCATTCGGGATCGCCGGTCTGGCGGCGGCCATCGTCGCCGGTGCCCAGGTGCTGGGTGGCATGGTGGTCCCCTATCTCCGTCGAATTTTCAAGCGTCGTAGCACCATCCTCGTCACCGGTGCCATCCTTTCGGCTGTCTTCATCGCACTTCTCGGACTGGTGTCGACCCTCGTGGCGGCGATCGCCATCATGGTGGTGTGGGGGATCATGTTCTCTGCGGTGTTCCCGGTCCGTCAGGCCTATATCAACGGGGTCATACCATCGAAGCAGAGGGCGACCGTGTTGTCCTTCGACTCCCTGATGTCTTCGGCAGGTGGTGTAGTGGTGCAACCGGCCCTTGGTCGCAGCGCCGACCTCTGGGGCTACGGCACCTCCTACCTGGTGGCTGCTGCCATTGAAGCCCTCGCTATTCCATTCGTCATCGGGGCAAAACGCAGCAACGCGGCCTCGGATCCGATCGGGTCCCTACCCCCCGAGGAGGTCGAGCCAGTGTGACCGGCCACCCAGATATTGATCGGCGAGAGCCTCCCCGCAGAGTCGTCCGATGACATTGCCGGTGCCGTTGTAGGCGCCGGTTACTGCCAGACCGGGTGAGATCTCCTCACAAATGGGGAGGATCCCGTCGGTGTAGGACACCGTCGCCGCCCAACGATGTCTGACGGGAGCATCTATACCAAGACGGCCTTGCAGGAGCTCGTCGAGACTGTCCTGCACCTCCGGGGTGGTTTCGGTGCTGGTGGTCCATGCCTCGTCACCCTCGGCATCACGGAACCCGCCCAGGGTGATCCGACCATCCGGAAGCTGCTGGTAGTACTCCATGCCCCACCGCCGATATACCGCCCTGGTGGTGACGGTTCTCCAAACGGGTTCGGTGGCGAGCATCTGGAGACGCTCCGAGCGAGAGCGCCCCGCCAATTCGGGAACGACAGAGCCGAGAAGACCGTCGATGGCCACGATCACGTGATCGCACCGGATCGGCCCCCGGTCGGTGTCGACGAATCCCGGCTTGATCCGAACGGCACGGGTGTCTTCGTGGAGTCTGGCCCCACCCTCGAGCACCCTCTCCGTAGTCCGACGGGCGGTGTGGACCGGCTGGTAGGTGGTGTCTCCCGGGATGAGGAGACCCTCACCCTCCGATCCCACGTACCATTCTGCTTTGAATCCCGCCGCACGCAGGCCTTCCAAATGGTTCCGGCAAGACTCGAGTTCCCGGGGTGAGCCGGCGATCCGAAGGGAGCCCGCTCGGGCTCGATCACCGACCAACGTCCCGATAGCGGACTCGGTCATGGCGTAGATCTCGCCAGCACGCTCCTCTCCCAGGACCTCGGTCGCCTCGTCGAAGAAGGCGGAGGTACCGGCGAGGAGGAATCCCCCGTTGGCACCGGCGGCACCACCGGCGATCCGTCCGGCATCGATCCCGACCACCTTTCTGTTCGACTCGGTGAGCCGCTTGACCGCGGCCAATCCGGAGCCACCGAGCCCCACCACACAAACCTCGGCATCCTCAGGTGCAGGTCCGGGCCCCGGTCCCCTCCAATCGGGATCACGCCATATCGGATCGGTGGTCATGAAATGAAACTAACGGGCTAGCCGAGCCTATTCGTCGGAGCTCGATCCTTGAGGCGCCGCAAAAGGAGCGCAGTTCGGGGTGGGCGAAAACAATCAGAACGTTCACAGTCAGGTGGGCGTGCGGATATTCAGAGTCACACCGATCTCGTCTTCGGTGTCGAAGTAGGTGAAGCCGCTGCCGTCCTGGCGACGTCCCTTTTCCAGTATCGCTAGTCCCGACTCAAGCGCCGCTCTCTCCGATTCGTCGACATCCGGTGCGGCGAAGGCGAGGTGATAAACCCCCGGACCACGAGTCTCAAGGAAATGACGTTGGGGTGTGTCGCCCGGTCGGGGGTGGCATAGCTGGAGCTGGAAGTTGTCGAGCTTGGTAAACCGGTATTCGAGGGTGTCGAATGTTTCCCGTGGTATGGAGATCTCGACATAGTCGCTGAGAGGTGGGTAGGACTGCCACCCGGATACTCCGGATCAGGACAATGTTCTACGCTGACGCAGGGTTCATGAGACAGTTCGGGATAGCCCGGGCCATATCGGGCTACGGATCGACCGAAGCTGGCGGGGTCAGCCACCTGCACCGCTGGTCGGTCGAAGACACGGTCCCAGCCAACGCCGCCCGCTACGGGGGTCGGTCACGTGATGACATTGAATGGAGACTCGACGAAGACGGTCAGATCCTTGTCCGAGAACGTGAGCCGAACACGCTCTTCACCGGCTACTTTGCACGAGGGCGCATCGAACCGGCTCGTGACCCCGAAGGCTGGTTCGCCACCGGTGATCTGGGACAAATCGCTGATCGAGAAGGTCTGCTCTTTCTGGAACGGGCGGCAGAGTCGATAAGGGTCAAGGGCGAATTCGTGCCAATCCCCTACGTCGAGGAGCAGATCGGCCTTGTCGCCCAACTCGATGATTTCGCCCTCTGGAAACAGCAGGGGGATCTCTCCGACGACGAAGTGGTCCTCTACGTGGTCTCCGAGTCGGTACCGGTCGCCGAGATAGCGGCAGTCTCCCAACAACTACCTGTGTTCATGCGTCCGACACGGATCGCCCAGGTTGACGCCATTCCCCGGGATTCCGCCGCTGGCAAGATCCAACGTCGCCTTCTCGACGATAAGAAGGTGCTCCAATGGATGTCTCTCAGATAGGACGGAGACGATGACGACGATTGCTCTCCTCCCCGGTGATGGCATCGGCACCGAGATTCTCGAAGGCCCTCTCGAATATCTGCGCAGACTTCAGACCGGGGGTGCTCCCATCGAGATCAGCGATCCACTTCCCTACGGTTCGTCGGGCTGGGCAACATCTGGCTCGATCCTCCCAGAGGAGTCCGTCACCGCCTGCCAAGCGGCCGATGTGATCCTCAGCGGAGCGGTAGGCACCCATCCGGGTGTATCCCCGGCCGACTGCCCGACGCCGGAGACGGCGTTGATCGAACTCCGACACATATTCGACCTCCGGATAAGTGTCCGCACCGTTTGGGCACCCGATCTCGACGAGGTGACGATCGTCCGCAACATCACCGGCGGAGCCTACGCCAATGCGAGTCAGAGGACTGAGAGCGACGGCACAACGGAAGCCGTCGATCAGATCCGGCTACGACCCGACCGGGTACGCGAGGTGCTCGAGCTGGCAGCTGACTATGCCGCGGCCGAATCGGGCCGCCGCGCCATCAGCGTCGACAAGGCGAGTGTCCTCGCTACCTCACGGCTCTGGCGACGCCTCGCCACAGAAGTTTCGGGTGAACGCGGGGTGGGCTTCGATTATGTCAACGTCGACCGAGCCGCCTACGAACTGGTTCGTGATCACCAGATGCCGGCGGTAATCGCCACCGAGGGTATTTTCGGGGACATCCTCTCCGACATCGTGTGTGCTCGCGCCGGTTCTCCGGCACTATGTGGGTCGGCGACCATCAACCCTGACCGACGCTTCGGTCATGGGGCGACGGCTCTTTTCGAACCGGCCCATGGCTCGTCGCCTCACCGCACCGGTTCGGGCAGATCGAACCCGACGGGAGCGTGGCTTTGCCTGGCCGCTCTCATCGATTGGTGTCCCGACCTGCATCCATGGAGTTCTAGCGCCCTTATTCGCCAGGCACTTGAGACTGTCTACCAAAGTGGGGCGCGGACCTATGACGTGGTGTCACCGACGACCCGACTCGTTGACATGGATGAGTTCAACAAGCTGGTCCTCGACGCATTGGAGCATGACAATGAGTAGCCCCGAAGGATTTTGGCGATACCTCGTCGACGAGGAAGTCGCCAGACCGGCACGCCAGTTTGCCCGCGACATCGTCCGTCCTGTAGCGGACGAGATCGATCGCCAGGACACCTACCCGGTCGACCTTGTCAGCCAAACCGCCGCCCAGGGCTGGAATGCGATGACACTCCCCACTCGATACGGAGGCGGTGGCGCATCCATGGAGGAGGCGCTTGGGGTGATCGAAGAGCTCGGGGCGGCCAGCGCCAGCCTCGGAGTGTGTCTCATCACGATCTTCCAGAGCAGCAAGATCATCGAGCTCTTCGGTTCTGAATCACTCAAGGAACGGGTGTTGCCCCGCTACGCTGCCGGACTTCGTGCTTCCTACGCCCTGACCGAAGGTGGTCGAGGGAGTGACATCCGTTCCCTCGACACCAAAGCGTTACGGACAGACACCGGATGGGTGATCAACGGGGAGAAGGCGTTCATCACGTCTGGATCCGCCGCCGAGTTCCTCGTCGTGCTGGCGGAGACCGACATCGGTGTCTCCACATTCGCCGTCGACCGTGATACCCCGGGGATCACCACTCACGAAACCGAGCAGGCCGAAACCTTCGGACTCCGGAACGGCCCCCATGTGAACCTGGTCCTCAACGAAGTCGAACTTCCCGAAGACGCCCTCATCGGAGTGGAGGGGAAGGGTCTCCGCCAAGCTCTCATCACCCTCTCGAACAGCCGCACACTCGCTGCCGGCATTTCCCTGGGCATTGCCAGGGCCGCTTTCGACGAAGCGTTTGAATGGGTTGCCGATCGGAC
This sequence comes from Acidimicrobiia bacterium, assembly GCA_009377735.1. Lineage (GTDB taxonomy): Bacteria > Actinomycetota > Acidimicrobiia > Spongiisociales > ZC4RG35 > WHTL01. The sequence goes on along the minus strand of WHTL01000069.1, from coordinate 1,905 downwards.
CGCATTCGACGAGAGGGTGATCGACTTCCAGGGCATCCAGTGGTATTTCGCCGAGGCCTCTGCCGAGATCGATGCTGCCCGCCTGATCAGCTACCAAGCCGCCCGCGACCTCGACGATGACCTCGACTATCAGCGGACCTCATCGGAGGCAAAGCTCCTTGCCGCTGCCCTCGCCACCAAAGTGGCATCGATGGCAGTCCAGGTTTGTGGAGCCCATGGCACCCAGGTCGTAGCCCCATTCGGTCGATACCTCCGCGACGCCAAGGCATATGAGATAGCAGGTGGCTCCGCCGAGATACTCAAGAACACCATTGCAAAACGACTGATCGATACGGGAACCACATCCCCACAGCAAAAGTAACGGGACACGGTCTGGGCGTCTGATCCAGCTGACGGTCTCCGCCTCGCCCCGCCTACGACGGAGCGAGTAAGCTCATCGGCCCACTTAGTTGAGGTCTTAGGAAATACCCATGTCCATGCCACCTCGTGAGAGATCTCACTGGCCTTGCCGCGACCGTCCATAGGAGCCTCAAATGGCCCCGCCTCTCTTACCGCAACCGCTCATATTTGGGACCGTCCGGGTACGGCACGTGGGCGTGTGGTCCGGAACCACCGACTATCGGACAGGAGGTCCCTGTGCGACGGCTCTAGAGATAGAGCACGACGATGTAGGTCACGTAGGTGAGGATCAGAGGAGCACCAGTCAGTCGAGTGAGGCGACCACGTCGCCCGCCAAGTGCGAGGATCAGCATCGGGAGTCCGGCTGCTAACCATGAGGCACCAGCGACTCCGGCAGTGGCGATGGGGCGAGCCAAGGCCGCTCCGCCTAATGTCATTGTTGCGTTGTATCCGGCTGAACCTACCACTCCGGCCACGGCCAACTCGGAGAGATCATGCCGGTGGGCCGATATGGCCAACGCGAACAACTCAGCGGTTGTTGCCAGTGCCACGATGCTGAGACCAACGACCGACTCGGCCACACCAATAGCTTCGACCAGGTTCTCTGCACCGGTGACAGCAACCCAACCACCCAACGCCATGATGCCGATCCCTGCTACGAGCAGAACCAGGCCTCGCCAAGCGCGGCCCTCCTCCTGTGATTCATCCTCCTCTTCGTTGAGTTCTGCGAGTTCGCCTATGGCCGGCGGTTGCCGCTCCCTGATCCAGACGAGAGCAACAGCAGCGATGTAGGCCATGAGTAGGACAATTCCCTCCACCCTGCTAACTCCTCCCGGCACCAGCAGAGCAGCAACAACCCCAAGACCAGACGCGCCCAGAAGGTACTGGCGCACACGTCCGCCGGTTGGGAGAGGCCTTAGAAGGGCGGCGAGTCCCACAACCAACGTCAGCATTGTGATGTTGGTTCCGATCGCATCTCCGGCCGCGATTCCGCCCTGGTCCCTCATCGCAGCGATAGTCGCCGTGATCAACTCTTCGGGTTCTGCGCCAGCAAGCAGGAGACCCACCGCTAGCCCAGTAACACCGAGGCGGGAGCCAGCTGACGCGGCGTTCTCGACGAATAGCTCCGCTCCGAACCACAAGAGCGCCGCCGCCACGCCAACAAGGACAATCCCGATCAACAGCACGTCGTCCGTTCCCGAGACTCCAGAAGCGGATGGTGAAACTGCCACAGGATGATTAGCCCGCTGCTGACCTCGACGATCGAGTCCAAGCCGAAGCCGACCAGGGCGATCGACCCCGCGACCAAGCCGGAGCTGCTCGGGATGATGGCCTCGATCAGGTTGTTGGAGACCGAGGCGGCAGCTAGGAGCTGGGCGCGGCGGCCGAGCTGTTGGCGACGGCCCGGATCTGCGACGTACGCCGGCGCGTGCAGGCTCATCGCCCGACCCCCTCCCCGTAGTTAGGGCACAGAACCACGGCGTCGCCGGTAGCCGCCAAAAGATC
>WHTL01000342.1 GCA_009377735.1 Acidimicrobiia bacterium | reverse complement strand
GGTCGGTCGACCAGCTCCGCCTCATTGGGATCAACAGCCCCGAGCGCGACGAGTGTTACAGCGCGGAGTCCCATGCCTACCTCGAATCTCTTCTGGAGGGGGAGATGGTGACCCTCGAAAGGGACCGGACCGACCGAGATCGTTTTGACCGTCTCCTCCGATATGTGTACCTAGAGGACGGCACCCTGGTCAACGAGGTGATGGTCGAGGAGGGGATGGCCATCGCCCGACGCTATCCACCCGACACCAGTCTCGCCAAGACGCTGGAGGCTGCCCAGAGCAGGGCAAAGGATGCGGTGCTCGGTTTGTGGGCACCCGATGCCTGCGGGAATGCCACAAATGCCGATCTGGCGGTAACCGAGATCTACTACGACCCGCCGGGCAATGAAACCGAAGACCTCAACGCCGAGTACATCGTCATCTCCAACAACGGCGGACCACTCGACATGGGAGGCTGGGGGATTCGGGACGAGTCCTCATCCAACCGCTTCACTTTCCCCGAAGGGTTCAGCCTTGGCTCGGGAGCATCCGTGACGATCCACTCGGGATGTGGAGATCAGAGCACAACCGACCTCTACTGGTGCTCATCTCACAACGCGGTCTGGAACAACGACGGCGATACCGTCTTCATTCAAGACCCGAGTGGAAACAGCGTCGTCTCACGAAACTACTAAGACTCCACGACCTCTACCACCGCCCAATCGGAGTTGGCCAGGGGTGGGTACAGTGAGTCTCATGAGTGAGCAACCCGATCACCCCCATATGCAGGACTTCGAGGGACATGTGGCCGCCGTGGCGGCGGATTTCGAGTACTTCCGCCGGAAGCGGATCGAACCGAGGGTGCTGCTGTTCCTTCGACGTGGGATTATCACCTGGGCCAGCCTTTTCGGTGCCCATGAGAGCATCAAACCCAATGGACCCACAGAGAATCTGGAGGATCTTGAGCAGCGTATCCGTGCCCTTGAGGATTCCCTCGACGACCTGATCCGGGATAGCGCGACCGTCGTCAACCTTCCACTGACCAAGCATTCCGTGGCCATCGAGGACGGCCGAAAGGAGCGGGGTGATTACGACAACGAGTTCCGTCTGAGCGAGAGGACCTATGAGGGTGATCTCACGATACGGATCGACCTCCTCAAGTCATCAATCGCAGAGACCACGCATTTGGTCGCATGTTTCACCCGGGCTTTGGTCGATCGGGGTGAGATCACGATCGAAGCCCTCAACGAGAACCGACGTCGCCTCGAAGAGCTCGGCTATCAGAACGGTGCCCGTATCGTGGCTCGAGCCTGGGTTGACCCGGGTTTCAAGGAGCGACTCCTCACCACCGGTCGCGAGGCGGTCCGTGAGCTCGACATACCCCCGGGGCGACTTGGCAAACTGGGCGTGGCCGAGAACACCGATGAGACTCACAACATCGTGGTGTGCACGCTGTGCTCCTGCTATCCCCACGACCTCCTCGGCAATCCCCCGTGGTGGTACCGCACCGACGAGTACAAACAGAGGATCGTGCAGGACCCACGGGAAACGATCGAGGACATGTTCGGGCTGCAGTTATCAGCGGAGCGGACGGTGGTGGTGCATGACTCCACGTCCGACGTCCGCTGGATGGTCCTGCCACGGCGCCCTGAGGGCACCCAGGGGATGAGCGAAGAGGAACTGGCCGATCTGGTGACCGCAGAGAGTCTGGTGGGTAGCGAGGAGATTCGCCCGCCTAGTCAACAAGTATGACCAACCCTCGCGGGCGCTTCTCCCCGGGTGATCGGGTCTTGGTCCGAGAGAGTTGTCATGGGGGAAACCCCCGCACACCCCAATATGTTCGTGGGCACGTTGGGACCGTCACCGTCCGACACGGGATTGTCGTCAACCCCCTTGACCACCGCGACCCTTACCCGCCGCTCTACACGGTGATCTTCCGCATCGAGGATCTGGGCGGACCACCCGGTAGGGACCTGGTCACAGCAGACCTACATGACGAGTGGCTCGAATCGATCTGAGCGTTGAGCAGATCAGCTAACACCCTCGACGCCCTGACGAGCCAATCCAAGTGAGCCGCATCTCACAGATGCGACAACCTTCCAGCCGATCTCGGATCGGTCGTTGATGACCCCGGTGAGACCAGGTCGAAACCTACTGCGAGGTGGACAGTTGGTGGGATCAGGCCGAAGGAATCTCCGGGGTGGCGTGTACCTCGGCGTAGGCAAGGGCGTCATCGAGGCTCATGCTTCGTCCCCGGGCCCAGGCGACATCGATCTCGATATCGGAGAGGGCGTCGCCCGCGACGTGACGAGGGTCGGGTAGTTCCCAGCGGAAGTCTTCGACCGTGAGCCCGACACCAATGTCGTCACGGAGGCGCGACGCCGCCCCAGAGAGTACGATGCCACGCTCCGACTCTCCAGCCCATACCTGCCAGCTGCACGGGCAAGCGGCAGCCGACGAGATTGGTGAAACGGGTCATGGTGAACCTCCCGACAGAACCGGTCGAGCCGGATGTCATCTGGATCTCAAACCATGGTAATGGGGTGCAACGCCACAGCTCGCTGAACGACAACGATGTCGTTCGACGAGCTGGAGGTGGCAGGTGCCAGGAGCACGGTTGAGCCAGAACGAGCGTGAGGAGATCGCGCTCGGGTTGGCCACACAGCGCGGTTTCGCGGACAAATGATGAAGCCAAAGCATCAAGATTAAGCGGCCCGGCCAAGAGCCGGGGGCACGACTTCGGTGCCGATCCCGTCGCCAAGGGCCGGCTGGACCGGGGCGTGGTCCTCAGCCGGTGAGAAGGGGGAACATCGTCGTCTCACGGAACTACTGAGAGAAAAAGCGTTCCGCTTCGTCGCTGGCGTTCTGTTCTGGGGTGGGTGTAAGGATGAATACGGGATGATCGATCGATTCGCGTTCCCACTCCTCGAGGGATGATCTCTCATCCGCCGAGAAATATTCGGCTGTCATTCTTCGCACCATCGGTGGAGTCTCGAGGACGGAGTCCCGGAGCACCGGCCCTCCTCCCCGGGCTGCAGACGTCGGGCGGAGACATTCGTGTCCTTCCCCCTGATGGTGACGGTCCCGCCACCGGCGGCCTCGAGGTTGCGTGACCAATCACACACGCCATACACGGCTATGAGGCGCCAACCGTCGTCTGTCGGAGCCAACGCCACGGGCGTGACCCTCGAGATCCCGGTTTTCCGACCAGGCACGGTGAGAAGTGCCATCGGCGCATGTCTCGAACCGATCGGTGCACCCCAACGAATGAGCGGCTTCACCATTCGGTTGCCAAGCCGGAGCAGGGGGGATTGCCTTACCTTTGCCATGGGTGTGCCTCTGGTAGACTACATTCCGATACTCATACTATTTAGATCTCGTACTATATGCCAACCGTACCATCACAACCCGTCAAAAGAGGGGAGACTCTCAACCTCGTCAGGACTTCCTTGAGACGCCTCACCCACCACCTGGGTCGACTCAATGACACCGCGGGTGCCCGCATCGATCTGAGTCCGGGGGACATCGAGGTGTTGGACATGATCGGACGGGATGGCCCGATGTCTCCTCGGGATATCACCTCATCCACGGGGATACATCCCGCGACCATGACCGGGATTCTTGATCGGCTAGAAAGAGGTGGCTGGATCAGCAGAACACCCGACCCTGATGATCGAAGACGTCTCATCGTGGAGGCGGGTAGCGAGAGGGGCCGAGAGATCGCCCGGCTCTATACCCCTATGAACCAAGCCCTCACCCAGATCACCTCCAACTACAGCGATGCTGAGTTGGCAACGATCGGCGAGTTCCTAAAGAGGGTGGCTGACGCCGGGAGCGAGGTCAATGCACAGATGCGTGAGACCAGGGATTGAATATGAGGCACGAACGGTGGGGTATGGCGCTCACCGTCCGGTAGGCACCTTGTTTGGTAGATAATGTTCGTTATCCACGTTAACATAGGACACGTCCCGATGAGCGAATGCGACGGCTTCATCGACTGATCGCCCGACCGAAGCATTCACACATCCCTCTACGCTGGGCTCGTGACGCTAGAGGAACTACCGCCCTGGGCCTATGAGCTGCTTGCCGTGGAACGGGTAGCCCGTCTTGGTTTCAACGACGACGAGGGCCGCCCTCGGGTTCTACCT
>WHTL01000257.1 GCA_009377735.1 Acidimicrobiia bacterium | reverse complement strand
TGTCGGTCACGGCCAGACCGAGATCACCTCGGGCGCTGGCGAACTCGGGCCCGGTCTCCCAGGTCCCGGCGTCCAGGTCGAAGCGGAAGGTGGTGGTCTCGTTGGACGGGGCGTTTTCTCCCCATCCACCCACGACATAGAGATAGGATCCCGCCTGGGTGTAGCCCATGGCGCTCATCGCGACCGGCATCGGCTCGGCGTTGTCCTCCCAGGTGTCGGTGGCGATGTCATAGATATTCACCTCGGCCGACTTGCCCAGCCCCACCGTGGTCGAGTTGGCGCCGCCCACAAGATAGAGCTTGCCGTTCCAGACCGCGGAGGCCGCGGTCCATACGATGCGCGGTGCTGGCGCAGCCTGCTCCCAGGTGTCGCTGGCGATGTCGTATACGAAGTGGGTGTCCGTCGCCACACCACCCGAGGTGCCGCCGATCACATGGATCCGCCCGTCATCGGTGCAGGTAGCGGTGGGAGCCTCCCTTCCGCCTTCGGGCATCGGGGCTAGCTGGGTCCAGGTGTCGGTCGCGGCGTCGTACCTCGAGGTCTCGTCGGAGATCGCGGCGGAGGTGGTGACCCCGGCGATCTTGTAGAAGCTGCCCAGCTCACCCGGACACTGCGCTTTGCCGAAGCGCACCGTGCCCCCGGTGAGGGCGGCTACCGGACTCCAGTCTCCAATGTCCTGGATCTCCGGTGCTTGCCCGGTCTGCTTGGTGCCCGCCAGAGCGGCACTCTCACCCGATCCCTCCTGGGAAGCGTCGGGGGCTGGTGACGAGGCATTCTCGTCGACCGGCTTCAGATCCGCCGGAGCGGCAGTGTTGGTAATGGGCCGTTCCCCGATCTCGAACTCGAGATCGGCGGCGCCGGTATTGGCGAAGTTGATCTCGCCACTGCCGCTCGCATCGAGCTTGAGCACGAAGTCGAAGGCGTCCGGTGTTATCTCGCCACAGGGCAGAACGGGTCGCAACGAGAAGTCGATGGCAACGATCTCACCGGCCACGACGGTCACCTCACCCGAGTCGGACACGAAGCCGTCGGCGCTTACCGCGACGGTGTACGTGCCCTGCTCGATCCAGTTGAAGTAGTACCCGTCGCCGTCGGTGGTCCCGGAGGTTCCATTGATGTCTACGCTGGCACCCGCCAGGGGGCTACCAGGGGCATCGCAATGCTCCAGTCCCTCGACGTTGACGTCGATCTTCCCCCAGTTGGCCGGGGCGTTGACAGTCATCTCCACTGGGACCGCTGGCACCGAATGGGGGGTGTCGTCACTGACCAGGATGTTGGCGTGGTAGACACCAGGGGTGTCCACCTCGTCCACACTGGCGTCATAGGTCACTGTCACCGTGGTGCTTTCGCCCGGTGCCAGGGTTCCCTCAGTGGGATCCTGCGACAGCCATGGGGCGTCACCACTCCCACATTGGTCGAAGCCGGGGAGGTGCTCGGAGGCGGGATCAGCGTTGAAGTTGCTGATCGAGCCACCGATCTTGTAGAACCCGCAAGCTCCGGCAGAGCGGTAACGGGCGTTGTTGGCGTTGGGAAGGCTGTCCCAGCTATCCACGGCGGGATCATAGAAGTAGCCCACGTTGCTGACCGTGGCGAAGCCATCGGTGACACCACCGGAGATCATGAGATGCTCCGTAGTTGCGATCGAGGCTCCGGCCCACAAAGTCTCCGGCAACGGTGCTACCTCGGTCCACGTCCCGGTAGCCGGGTCATAGCTGTAGGTGGCGTCGGTTGCGGTATCGGTCCCACTGGACGAGTCGATCCCACCGGCGCAATAGATCGTCTCACCGAAGGCCCCGCAGTGGGTCCACGATATGGTCAGCGGATAGTCGGTCTCCGTCGACCAGGTGTCGGAGCTGGTGTCATAGGAGAACACATCTGTTGACCCACAGGCATCCTGACAGCCACCGATCAGATAGATCACGTCGTCCACCACGGCCACGCCGGGGGCGGCGTGCGCAGTGGGGACGTCGGCTCCAGATGTCCACGTATCCGTGGCGGGGTCGTAGATGTCGGTCCGGGGCTGGGTAGCGCCCGTCTCGGACCAGCCCGCCGCCACATAGAGCTGGTCGCCGACAAAGGCGACACCGGGCTTCTGTCGGGTGTTCTGCATCGACGTCTTATCGGACCAGGTGTCGGTCGCCGGATCGTACGCCCGGAGGGTATCGAGGGGCGATCCCGAGGCGACAATTCCACCGACCACGTAGACCAGACCATCGGGTCCGGTGGCTGCGGAGGCGTCCATCAGGTTGCTGGGATAGTCAGCGATGTCAACCCAAGGCTCGTCGCTGGTTTCGGGCGGCGTCGACACCGACGCGTCCTCTTTTTGATCGCCGATTGACTGCAAGGGGGAGAATTCGCCTTCGATGCGCAGTTCGGGAGCGCCTGTCTCAGACAGAGTCTCGCTAGGGGCACCGCTGGCGGGATCGAATCCCGTCTCACTGTCAAGCAGGGAGAATGAGGCGGCTCCCGAGCCCACATTGCTGATCTCGAGCTCCTGGGTAGCCGTCTCACCCATCTCCAATGTGGCGCTCAACGAGTCGGGTGTTACCGCCAGCTGACCCGAGGCCAACTGGAAGTCCTGGGCTACCACACCGTCAGCGACCACCGTGACCGTCTCCGTGGAAGGGGCGTACTGGTTCATGGATGCGGTCAGCGTGGTGTCGCCAGAACCAGGGACGGTGAGAATGTAGAAACCATCGTCCAGCCCGGGATCATCCGGCGTGGCAACTGTGTCGGTGGTGATTTCGGGGCTGTCGTCCATGGTTACGGTGGCGCCCACGATGGGGTCACCGGTATCGAGGTCGGAGACGTTGCCCACGACTACGCCGCTCTCCTCGGGGAGGCAGAGCAGTTCACCCATAAGCACGTCATCCACCTGCCACCAGAAGGCAAAATCGGCGTCGTAGTAGTGGAAGCGGATCCGGGCCTGGATGGCGTCGGCCGCCTGGGGGAGATCGACATGGACATCGCCACGGAAGTCAGCGCCCTGGTGTACCCACACCTGCTCCCAGGTCTCACCGTTGTCGACACTGAGATCGACCGAGGCTATCTCTTCGTCAACCGACCAGTCGTTGTAATCCGTCTTGTAATCAAGCGACGGGTTCTCGAACTGGGTGAAGTCGACCGGTGGGCTGATCAGCTCGGTGTTCTGCACACCGTCGGACCCGTACTCGTCGCTGTCCACGATGGCGAAGTTGCCCTCACCACCGGTGAGGTTGCCTCGCTCCCCCGGATCGTTGAAGACCCACACCTGACCGGTCGGCGGGTCGGTGTTGTCCACGACCTCCCACCCTTCGGGAAGCGTGTCGGTGTCGAAGGTCTCGTAGACGCCGTCGGCGTCGGGGACATAGCCCGGTGCGGTGCACGCCAGAACGTCCACGTCGAGTGCGAAGTCCTGCACGGTGTCGTCCGGCGGGACGGTGACGGTGCGGGTCTCAGGGACATAGCCGGGCACTACCGCGGACACCTCCATGGTGTACTCGGTAGACTCCAGGAGATCGACGCTGTACTCGCCGGTCACCGGGTCAGTGAAGAAGGGGCTATCGGGGTGTTCCGGCACATCGATCCGGGCGTACAACGGCCAGCCGTGGCCACCGGCGTCGGTGACTGTTCCCGTGACCGTGTTGCTTGGAGCCGAGGTCAGAGTGAAGTCCTGGGTCGTGGTGCTGTCCGCGGTCACGGTGACACTCGCTGGCTCCGGGACGTATCCGTAGGCGCTGGCGGTGGCCGTGTAGTCGCCGACGGGGAGGAGGATCGAGTAGGCGCCATCGTCTCCGGTGGTGGCAGTACGCTCAAACGGGCCGACGAACTCGACGGTGGCCCCCGCAATCGGCGCACCTCCGCTGTCGGTTACCGTGCCGGCAACCGTGCCGGTGTCGCCGATGGGAGCCGCGTTCATCGATGCGAGCAAGTCGAGCTTGCCCTCACCCCACACGTTGTTGTTCTCCGGTGCGCCGCCACAATCGAGGTTCTCGGTGTCGATGGCGGTTTGGTTTAGCAGTTCCTTGGTGCCATCCACGTCACCAACGAGGGCGGGTGCTGCCGACCAGACTACCGCCACTGCCCCTGCAACATGGGGGGAGGCCATCGAAGTTCCAGTGAAGTTGGCGTATCCGTCCCCAGGGACGCTGCTCCGCACGTTGACTGCCGGAGCGGAGATGTTGGGTTTGGTACCTCCATCCATGGCCGATGGACCACGCCCGGAATTGACGTACACGTTTCCGTTGATGTCGAAACCACCAGTGGAATAGCTCTGCGCGTAGTCGCCGGGTGACCCGGCCGCGCCACACGCCGGTCCCGGGTTGCCGCTGGCGAACTGGGGGAACATCCCAAATGCGATCCAGTTGTCCACGATCTCCATGTACCAGTCGTCACCACCCGGTCCGCCCCAGGAGTTGTTGACGATGTGGGGGCGCATGTCGGGGTTCTCGTTGTTTCCTTCGGTATCGGTGGGGGCTGCCATCCATTGACCAGCACCGAGAAGAGCCGCGGTACTGCAGTTGTTTGGGGGGATGTCACAGCCGACTGCTGTGATCCACTTGGCGCCGGGAGCCACACCGATCTGGTTGTCGCCACCGTCATCACCAGCCACAGTGCCGGTCACATGGGTGCCATGCGCAAACACTGCACATGGCTCGGGGGAGGGATCCCCGCAAGCCCTGGTGGGATCGAACCAGTTGTACTCGTGATCGACGTCGCCGTCGACGTTGCCGCGGTAATGGTTGATCAACGCGGGATGGTCCCATTGGACACCGGAGTCGATGACGCCGACGACGATGCCTTGACCGGTGGCCCCATACTGATCCCACACATCGGGCGCGTTGATGGCATTGAGTCCCCACTCGGTGGCCTGAGTCTCGTTGTTCGGTTCTACTGGCTCGGGTTCGGGGATCTCGAAGTTCCGCGCAAACTCGATCTTTTCCACCTCGGGATGCGCTGCCATCGCCATCGCGGTGTCGGACGTCCCAGTGACCAGGACCGTGTTGACGATCCAGAACGACTGATACTCGACACCCCTGGCGTCGAGGTCGGCGATCACGTCCGCCTGCGTCTCTTCGGCGTGCCGGGTCAGGGTCTCGTAGACGTAACGACCTCGCTCCTCCCAGTCCGATATGCCTGTGGCGGCACTGGTGTCGGCCTTCTCCTCGAACAGAACGAGGAACTGCGCCTCGTCCTCCGTTTCGAAGATCTTCTCCAGGTCTTCGTCGATCTTTTCTGCAGCTGGTGTGTTTTCTTGTGTTGCGCTGCTCTCAGCGGAATCACTTGGTGTTGACTCCTGGGCGCCGACGGGCGCCATCATCGTCAATAGCATTACCAACGAGCTGATCAGCGCGACTATTCGGCTGGTGGTCCGTCCGTGCTGCGGCATTATTCCCTCTCCTCGCGTGCCTTTCCTCAGGTCTCACCGATAGGTGGATGACTGACGACGCGACCAGAACCGCGCACCGGCATACCGTGCCTATCCGGCTTCCTTAAGGTCTGATCGCAGAACCTACACGACTTGGCGACGTGATGTCGAGCAAAATGGGGAAAAGTTGCAACCACTTTCCAAAAAGGTTGGAGATCACCCCTGTGGCGCTACCATCACAAAGGCCGTTCTCGATGTGTGCAAACCTCCTACCATCGACGCGGTGACGCTTGCTCCATCACGCGATTCGATTCTGCCCGAAGCACCGTCGGGCTTGAGCGGATAGGCACGGATGAACATCATTGGATTGGGCGTCGATCTGGCAGATATCGACCGGGTGGGACATGTGTTAGCCAAGTACCCCCGCTTTGCCGACCGCTGCTTCACCCCCCATGAAAAGGAGTACGCACTCCGGTTCGCCAAACCGGAGCGTCGCCTCGC
>WHTL01000258.1 GCA_009377735.1 Acidimicrobiia bacterium | reverse complement strand
GATCCAGTTCCCGCTCTCGACCATGCCTGGCGAGTTCGTTGATCACGTCTATGCCGGCCCGATGGAGCGAGAAACGCAGCACTTCCTCGATGCCGTCGCCTACGACCGTCCCGTGATGGTGGATCCACGTCTGGCCCGCCTCACCATGGAGGTGTATCTCGCCGCTGACCTGTCGGCGGAACGCAACCAGGTGGTGGAACTGCCTCTTGATCGCAGTGAGCTGTCACCCGAGCTAGCTGGTTCCGTTACCGGCTGAGCGTCGAGAGACCTTGGTCGGCGGTGTGAAGAAACGGGAGGAGCACACATATGCACACCCTCGACCATGATCGCAGCGGGCCCACGGTCGGCGGTGTGAAGAAACGGGAGGAGCACACATATGCACACCTTCGACCATGCTCGATTCCCACCGAGATCAACTCGACGATCATCTCCCACCCCGATGGTCGGCCCCTCTGACCATATCCCTCGCCATCCTCCGACTGATGATCATTGCGACGGTACCGACCAGAGACAGGATGGCGCAGAAGACCCACGCTGAGGTGTAGTCACCACTACCGGCTAGAAATCCGGTCACCAGGGGACCGATCACACTACCGGTTAGGTTTCCCGAAAGGAGCGAACCAGACGCCTGGGCGGGTGCCTCCGGGTGGATGCGAACAACCGTGAGGTACACCAGGCCGGGCCATCCCCACGAGCCCAGCATGGCGATGGCGATACCGATCAGGAACATGACAGGTGTGTCGAACAGGACGAGCAGGACGCAACCGACCGTCCCCGCTGCCAGCGCTACCACCATCTCCCGATGTCCACTGGACTCCGCTCTGTCGGCCAACCATCCCACTATCAAGCGGACGGCGAGGACCATGCCCCCGGCCACTGCCAGAGCCGTCCCCGCCGATGACTCCGAGATTCCGACGGCGACGGCCGCCGGGACGAGGAAAAGCGAGAGTGAGTTCCCAGCCGCCCCGCCACAAGCACCACCCAACGTGAGCAAACGAAGCGAGGCCGATGGTGCCCAGCCGGGTCGGTCGTCTCGATCTGCATCAGTCGTGACATTCGTCACGGGTGGCGCCATGAACGAGACCACGACCGCTATCAGGGCGGCGAAGATGAATGGCCACTCCCATCCTATGGAGACTCCGAGAAGGGGCAGCATGGCACCGGCCAACATGCTTGCCAATGGGATGGAACCCTGTTTGGCGCCAAAGGAGATCCCCTGCCGATGGAACACCGCATCCCTCGCCAGGACGACGTTGCTGGAGATCTGCATGAAGGCGTTGGACAGACCTGCGAGGCCGGCGGCAACCAGAAGCAACGGCCACCAGAGGCTGGCGCTCACCGCGACCAAACATGCCACCGCGGAGACCAGGGCACCATTGCGGAGCCCGAGAGTGGCGCCATCGCGCTGCACGATCCTCCCCACCGGAGCCCCCATCACTGCGGCGACCCCGAAGTACAGTGCCGTGGCAATACCCAGTCTGCTCGCGGTGAGACCCAGGTCTCGCTCCAAAGCGACGAATTGGGCACTGGTCAAGTAGAGGGGGAGGACCCCAACTACGACAAAGGTCACCGCAGTCGCCATCGGATGACGACTCAGGAATGACCTGATCGGGGAGCCCAAATCACGCACCATCAGGCCAGTGTACATTTTGCAGGATGTGACATTGTCACAGAAAAGGGGGGTCGTTTCGAACATTCGAACAGTTGCGTTCGTTGAACATTTGCGCGAAGTAGTGCGCAACGGAGGTCGGGCCGTCAACCGAGAACTACTGGTGCAGGCGAGGTGCCCTCAGCGGAAGCAAGCACCGCCATTGATACATGGGTATTTCCTGCTACTTCTTCTGAGAACGAAATCAAGCGCCACACAGCGTTTGTTGGTGTAGCGTTGAGGAAAGGTACAGCGGAGGAGACACTGAGAAGTCTTAGAGTGCTCGCAATTTTTTCTGGGGTGGGATTCCTCCTGTTTATGGCCTTGGTGGCTGTTGGTGTTCCCGCATCGTCGGCTGAGGTCGATGATTGGGGTAGTAACCGTCGACCTTCCCACGCTGGCGGATGGGTTGAGTTCGTCGGCTCTCGACCGGTTTGGGCTCGAAGATCAATCTACGGTCAGATCCCGGCTTGCGGACCAGGATTTCCTATCGGTGCTGAATGCGCTTGGTGAGCTCTCGTCGGAGGCAATCCTCGAAGTGCCGTTCTTCGAGGACGCTACGTTTCGGATCGCCGACCTGGGCGTCGATGAGGAGGTAGTCTCCGAGTGGCCGGACTATCCGATTCGGGAATGGTCTGGGACGGTAGTCAGCAACCAGGACGGAGCGGCGGGTACGGTTTCGATTATCTCCGTTGAAGATCAGCTTTCCCTATCCGTATACCTGGACGATGGTCGCATCTTCGAGCTGGTCACCCCCGACGAGCGAGCATCAGACACGCTCGCCGTCGTCGAAACTCAACAGACCGAGATCAAAGAAGACGCCCCGATTCTTGATGATCCAAGCCGCACCCGACCAGACCCGGAATCGGTAACGGCGGCCAGTATCACATATCCAATCGACGTCTTGATCGTTACTTCTGATCAACTCTCCAACAACGTCCGACGCCCGACACTGGAACGTCGCGCCCGTCAGATCATCAACGATCTCAACGCTGCCTACTCCAACACCGGACTTCCGGGACGCGCCAAATTCGCCGGTGTCGGCAACACGAGGTTCTCCCAGACCGGGTCGCCGGGGGACGACCTGGGTTCCGATGGTTATCGAGACCACATCGACGTTCGTGAGCATGAACGTAGCGGACGTGGTGACCTGTTGGTTCTGATGGGTCGGAGCGGTTGGGGAGAGTGCGGTCGGGCTGGTATATCGGCCCGCTACGCAATCGCCAGCGATACCCACGGTTGTCGGAGCAATTTTGCGGGGGCGCATGAGGTTGGTCACCTGCAAGGGGCCGGACACAATCCTGAGGCGCGTTATTCCAACGGAGAATATTCATATTCACATGGGCATTGGTCGATTCGGGACAACAGCCCGGCGTATCCGTTCCGGACCCTCATGTCATACAACACTGAATGCTCCGCTCGGAACGTTGCATGTCCGAGGTATCGGCGGTTCTCTAACCCAGATATACGCCTTGGTGGTGTGCCCACGGGTGCCAGGGCACGAGACAACGGACGAACACTCGAGAACACCTGGACCAGGAACACAGCACACAGGTTCCGGAAGATGTACAGCGACGTTTCGATCAACCAATACTGGTATTTGCCGGTGGGTTGGCTAAGGAACTTTCCCGGCGGGGCGACGAGGGCTTGTGGAACGAACAGATACTGCCCCGGGTCGAACACCAATCGTGCGCTGTTCATCTACATGCTGTGGCGATCCCGTGGCAGCCCCAGCGGGGCATCTGAGCCCTTTACGGACGTGGATCCGAATGACTGGTACTACCAAGCGGTCCGGTGGGCGTATCAGCGTGGGATCACCACCGGATGCAACCCACCACAGAACACCCGATTCTGTCCGGGTCGCGATGTTCAAAGAGCCGAGGCGGCAGTCATGCTGTGGATCTCGAACAATCGTCCGGCGGGGGGTTCTGAACCGTTCACCGATGTCGATCCGGGAGATTGGTGGTACGGCCCGGTGCGGTGGCTGTATCGCAATGACATCACATCCGGGTGCTCGCCCACCCGCTACTGCCCTACGGCAACGATCCGACGGGGCGACTCTGCAGTATTCCTATTTAGGAACATCTACTGGTGGCGGCGAAGATGACCACCCCGGTGAAACGGCTCATCACCACCGTCCTCTTGGTGACGCTTGTGGCAGTGCCAACTGTGTCGGCGGGTGGGCAAGTTCCTGAGTCCCCCGAACTCACCATCGAGCCGAGGCGCATTGACTCCGGGTCGCCCATCACCGCGTCGGCAACGTTTCCTGAGTTTTTATGCCCGCAAGGAACCGATGTGACGGCACGGGTTTCTCATATTGACGGGATTGTTCCCCATTTCGGACTTGAGTCCGACTTTGAGCTGCGGTTCGACTCGCCCGGTGATATTCCCCAGATCGGTGACGGCGGACGGTTCCAATCAACCCTTGATATTCCTCGTGACGCCCCAGCTGGACGGTACCAAGCCAACCTGGAATGTCTTGTCTCCGACGATGCCATCTTCGCCTCGACCGTAGTTTACTTCGTGGTCGAAGGAGAATATTTCGATGCCTTCGACGACGACGACGGCCATCAGTTCGAATCCGCCCTAAACGCTGCGTTCGCCTGGGGGCTACTGCCCGACTGCCTCGAAAGCGAGGGCGACCAATCAAGCGCAATCGGACTTTGCCGACCGTTCCCAAACGACCCTTACGGTCCAGGTGACGGTGGAGACGAACTTGCCTGCAAACCGGTCCGGAAAAGGACAATCTGTCCTGACGCCCCAATGAAACGCTGGGAAGCTGTCGAAATGCTCTACGGAGCCCTATTCATCTGGTTTGACGACCAGGCTGGTATGGAAAGCTTCCCCTACCCCAGATACCCGCAAGGGTTTCCCAGCGACTCTCTGACTGACGGCTTCGCCGAAATGATCAACCGTGGCCTCTTGTATGGATGCGGCCCGGGTGATGCTTGCGCCTCCGACCCGGCAATCCGCAAACAAGTCGCGTCACTACTGGTGCGCACCTTCGATCTCACTACCGACGACCAAACCGACCACTTCGAAGACGACGAAAATTCCATCCACGAAGCCGACATCAACACCCTCGCCTCGCTAGGCATCGTTAGGGGATGCGCACCCAACGAGTTCTGCCCGGACCGGACCGCCAGTCGCGGCGAAACAGCAGTAATGCTCACCCGCATCCTCGAAATAGACAACCCCAACAAACTCCCGACACCACCCGGCTAACACGAACCATTCGACTAGCGAGGTGACAGAACTATCGGTATTTCTGGCGAGCTCAGTTCGGCCGCCTGGGGATAGCGGCTCAACCCGTAGCTCTCGGACGATGTAAGGCGACCTCAGCTTGGTGCAACCTGGTCCAATGCGAAGCGAGTTGTAGGCTTTACCAGATGGAACGTGTGGCAGCCACCGCTGACATGGAATCCCTCCCTCCAGAAGACGAAGTCCGTAAAGCGACGCTCGCTACGGTGGCACTCATCGTCCTGGCCGCTCTCGCAACGATCCTTTACCTGAACTCTCCGGCAAGGGTGGAGGTCGCTGACACAGAGATGGCATCGACCGATCGAGTTGTCACCGCGATCGTCAGCAGTTGTGACGCTGAGCTCAGCATCGATGTGTACGAAGACGACTCCTTGGTCAAGATCACTGTCTTCGATCATCGCTTCCGCCTTAGGTTCGGCGGCAACGACTGCCAAGACGTCATCCAGCCGCGATTGAGCATGCCCCTAGGTGGGCGGACGTTGATAGATGGTTCCACCGGCAGAGCTCTGGTAGTCCCTGATCAGCCAGGACCGGAGGAGCCAGACCGATGGCGGTCGATAACAGCCGCCACCGCGACTGTCCCCGTTCAGTTCACGTCGACCTCGCCGAGTACGGTCACCGCTACCGGTTCGCTGAGGAGGTCGGACAGTTTGGCCCGGTAGGCCTTGTAATGGTCGGAGGCCCGGTGCGCCTCGAGGGCGTCGGCATCGATGTAGCGCTCGAACAGATGGAATCTGGTCCCCTCGTCGGATTCATAGAGGTCGTAGAATTCGCAACCGGGTTCGTCACGGGTTGCCGCGACCATGGTGTCGAGGGTGGCCCTCATCTCCTCGACCTTATCCGGGTGTGGGCTGAAGCTGGCGAAGACGATTGCTGCCGGGCTACTCATGGATGGTTCTCCTATCTTCGGGGTTTGTTATGGAAACTTCCTG
>WHTL01000187.1 GCA_009377735.1 Acidimicrobiia bacterium | reverse complement strand
GAGATCAGCACGAGCGAGAAGGTCACAGCGAGCCAGGTCTCTGAAAAATCGTTGGCAAGCGGATTCCGCACACCCCATCGTGATCCATCCCCGTCGGGATCGTCGTGTACAAAAAGCCCGACGGCGGTGCCCGCAATCCCAAACGACGCCAACCCCATTACCACGCGCCAGCGGGGCGAGAGCAGGGCACCGTCCGGGAAGACCAGCAGCACAGGGATCAAGGGCAGGAAGGTGATGACTGGCCACGCCGCCACCGAGAACAGCGCTGCTCCAAACCCAAGAATCGGATCGTCGGCTCTGGCGGTCAGGAGGACATCGGCGGTCCCCGTGGCGAGGGTCTGAATCGCGGCCAGGACACCCGATCCCAGGAGCAGCCAGCCCACCGGATTGTCCGGGACTCGGAACACGATGGTCATCCCCAGGGCGCCAATCGCTACGTATAGCAAAGCGAAGGCGTCATCCGGCCTGAGCGAGCCAGCGACGACCGATAGGGCGAATCCGGACAGGATCAGGATCAGCGAAATCCACCACGACCATCTTGCTATCCCGTTGGTCCAGGGAGCAGCCCCCGCTGAGGTGTTGTCACTCATCATTGTCTCGGCGTCAGTGTTGAGTTTCACCGAAAAACGTTCCGGGACCGTTACGGTACGGTGCCCCAGCGCCGTCCGCCATGACGGATCCTAGGGATCTGGCCGAAAGCATCATCAAGACCGGACCACTCCAGGAGATCCCTCAGGGCCGGCGAGACGTGACTCAGACGTAGCTCCCCCCCATCGCGGGTCATGATGAGCTGGAGCCGGGCCAAAGCATCAACCACCACCATGTCCACCTCCTCAAAAGCGGCGACATCACAGATGACGGTTGCCACACCACTTTCCATCAGTCTTTCCGCTCGACCACACAGCCCGGGGATGTCGGACGGCCCGATTGGCGCACCGATGACCATCACCGTGGCTTTCGACGAATCGGGCTTCGTCACTGCCCGATCCACGATCCTGTGCCCTGGGACAAAACTGATGGCTCCTACCTCGCTCTCTACGGCATGAGACGACTTAGACCGTCAAAACTCATCGGTGTCATGGCCAGCTCGGGAACGGATGGCCGATCCTCAGCCGTTTTATGCATGGCGGCACCAAACGCCCTCTCGCGACTGTGTTGGCATATAGTTTGGTCTCGAACTATTCTATATCTAATTGCTAGAGATCGATCTATTGGTGCTCGATCCAAGAAAGGGAGAAATCATGACAGAAGCGACACGAGATCAGAGCCGGCCAAACCCACTCTCGATCCACGATCTCGAATCCAGGATCAACGGAGAGGTGATAACACCCACCGACGACATCTATGACGAGGCCCGGTCCACCTACTACAACATCGACAAGAGACCCGCCGTGATCGTTCGACCCGTCGACGCCTCCAATGTTGCGACGGTCGTCACCCGGGCCCGGGAGACCGGGACCGAGTTGGCGGTGCGCAGCGGTGGCCACAACCTGGCCGGACATTCCGTCACGGAAGGCGGGATATTGCTCAACCTTTCTGAAATGAAGGATCTCGCCATCGATCTCGAAGATCGCACTGCATGGGCCGGCTCGGGGCTAACTGCTGGTGAGTACACCGTCGCCGTGGGAGAGCATGGGCTCGCCACTGGATTCGGCGATACCGGTTCGGTGGGTGTCGGTGGTATCACGCTGGGCGGGGGTATCGGGCTCCTCGTCCGCAAGTACGGACTCACCATCGACAGTCTGCTCGCAGCCGAGATCGTCACCGCCGACGGGCAGATACTCGAGGTAAACGAAGAGTCCCACCCCGACCTCTTCTGGGCGATCCGGGGTGGCGGAGGCAATTTCGGTGTCGTCACCCATTTCAAGTTCCGTCTCCACGAGGTTCCGTCCATCGTTGGCGGCTTCCTTGTTCTGCCGCCCGCACCGGAGGTGATCGAGGGTTTCGTCGGCGCGTCACAGGCCGCACCAGAGGAGCTCTCCACCATTGGCAACGTGATGAAGGCGCCACCCATGCCGTTCCTTCCTCCCGAGCATCACGGCAAGCCGGTCCTCTTCGCCATACTCACATATGCGGGCGACACCAAGACGGGCGAGGAGGTCATCTCCCGTTTTCGCCAACTAGCCGAACCGATCGTGGATATGACCGGACCGAAAACCTATCCCGAGATGTTTCCACCCGAGGGAGGTCCCGAGATGGATCCCGCGGCGGAGTTCCACAGCCACAACCTCTTCGCCGACTCAATCGACCTTGCCGACGCCAGGCACATCGTTTCTGAGATCGAAGCGTCCGATTCCGCCATGGCAGCCGTCCAACTGCGCGTCCTCGGAGGGGCCATGGCGCGGGTACCCGCCGACGCAACGGCCTTCGCACACCGCGATCGGGCAATCATGGTGAACGTCGCAGCAGTCTCCACCGGGTCTGAGGGTTCCGGCGCTGCCTCAGCCTGGGCAGGGAATCTCGCCGACACGCTTGCGGACGGTGACGCCGCCTATGTCAACTTCATCGGAGACGACAGTCCCGAGGCGGTCGGAGCGGCATATCCGCAGCCAACCCGGGACCGATTGGTCGAGATCAAGGGCAAGTACGACCCGGGGAATCTATTCCGGAACAACTACAACATCCCACCGGGGTAGGGCTGGCCCGTTGGCTACGGTTTGACCAAGGAGATCGATATGGCCGTAGAACTCAACCACACCATCGTCAACGTCCGTGACAAGGCGGAGTCGTCCCGCTTCCTGGCCGAGATCCTGGGATTGGACGACCCCGTGGTGTTCGGCCCCTTCCTGGTGGTCGAGGTATCAAACAACGTGTCACTCGACTTCGCCGACGACCATGGTGCGGTGCGGCCCCAGCACTATGCCTTTCTTGTGTCCGAGGCCGAGTTCGATGACATCTTCGGGCGACTCCAAGAGAGGGGCCTCGACTACTGGGCAGATCCCGGGCGCCGCCGCCTCGGTGAGATCAACACCAACGACGACGGCCGTGGTGTCTATTGGGAGGGCCCCAGCGGTCATTTCCTCGAGATCATCACCCGACCCTACGGCAGTGGCAGCTAGAACCACCAGGACCGATGACTTGCCGGCGGTGGAGACGTCTCAATAGGAAAGTAGAACCCCACCGCCTCGGAGAAGTCTCATGTCATCAACCCAAGCGACCACACGGCCCTTGCCGTTCGGCGCCGACCACCGGACCGTCCACGCCAACGGGGTCGATCTCTGTCTCGAGACAGTGGGGGACCCCGAAGACCCCACAATCCTTCTCATCCATGGCGCCGCCACCGGGATGGACGGTTGGGACGACGAGTTCTGTATCCGCCTCGTCGAAGGCGGGCGATTCGTCATCCGCTACGACCACCGCGACACTGGCGAATCGGTTAGCTACGAGCCGGGGGCCCCCGGGTACAACGCAAACGACCTCGCCGAGGATGTGGTCGGCCTTCTCGATGAGCTCGATATCGAAAATGCCCACCTCGTCGGTGTCTCCATGGGCGGCGGGATCGCCCAGGAGGTGACCGTCCGATTCCCCGAGAGGGTGAGCTCACTCACCCTCATGGCGACCACGCCGGGGGGCGATGACCTCCCCCCTCCAAGCGATGCGTTCCTCGAAGGCGTCAGCAACACCGCACCAGACTGGTCGGATCGGGATGCCGTCGTGGACCACATCGTCGACTCCCTCCGCCTCTATGCCGGCGACAACGAGTTCGATACGGCTGCCTGGCGCAAGCGCATCGATGCCGGTTACGACCGCGTCCGCAATGTCGCGTCCAGTCAGATCAATCACTTCGTCATGGGTCACGGCGAGGCCGTTCGGCATCGTCTCGGTGAGATTTCGGTACCAACCCTTGTGATACACGGCACAGATGACCCCGTCTTCCCCATCGAGCACGCCCTCGCATTGCAGAGGGAAATTCCCGATACGCGCCTCCTGAAACTGGCCGGGAACGCCCATCTCATCCAGAGCGATGTCTGGGGCGAGATCATCCCCGCGATCCTGGAGAACACCGCCCGGACCTGAGCGTCATGGCGCGGCGGGGCGAGAGCTCATCTACCCTGCCCCGACATGAGCGAATCTGCCGCTGCCTCTGCTCCCGCATCGTCGGCGAATCTCGGACCGGGGTTTGATGTCCTCGCCCTCGCCCTCGAGTTGCGGTGCCGCGTCGAGGCGGTCCGGGCCGAATCCTGGTCCGTGACCCACCACGGGGAGCACAGCCCGCTCGACGGAGCAGGCGACGCTGTCCTGGATTCGGCACGCCGTGCGGTTGGTTCCGACATTCCCCTCCGGCTCTCCGTCGACAACTCCATACCCCTCGGGAAAGGTCTGGGTTCTTCGGCTGCTGCCATCGCGGCCGGAACCGCCGCAGCGTGGCGTGCCGTCGACCGAGATTTCGACCCGACGGATGTTTACGATCGCGTCGCCGAACTCGAGGGCCACTGCGACAACGCCGCCGCGGCGGTCTTTGGTGGTCTGGTGATGTGTGGTGACTATATGCCCCCACAACGACTCGAACTCCACCCCATCTACCGGCCCTTCGTCCTCATCCCCCCCACCACCACCTACACCAAGGACTCGAGAGGTTCGATCTCCGATACCTACCAACGTGCGGTCGTCGTACGCACCATCTCCCGAGTGACCCACCTCGTCGCCGGTCTCACCGGAGGCGACCCGTCGCTGCTGGAGGGTGCCGGTGGCGATGAGATCCACGAGGTCATACGAGGTGACGCCCTTCCCCAGCTGAAAGAACTCATGGAGGTGGCCCGTTCGTCGGGTGCGGCGCATGTTGCCGTATCCGGATCGGGACCGACCGTTCTGGCTCTGGTCACCGACGAGGCAATCGACGCTTTCAAAATGGGAGTTTCCGACGTCGACGCGGAAGTCCTGCACCTTCCGGTAGCAGAGAAAGGCCTGGACTAGCCACCGAATGCGGCCATTTCCTTCCCAAACATCAGAGTCGACACCGTTGGGAGGTTTTGACGACGGTGCCCCGAGGCTCCATCATTAGGGGGTAGATCCCCCTAGTTAAGGTTTTGGTAGATGGGTTCCCTGGTCAAGAAACGCCGGAAGAAGATGTCGAAGCACAAGTATCGCAAACGACTCAAGGCCAACCGGCACAAGCAGAAGAAGTAGTCCTACCGACAGATTGATGGGAACTGATCGTGCCGTCTCGTACGGCACGATCTTTTTCGTGCCAACACGTTCTCGCGCGTCTAGGCGGACGTATATCGGTACGTCTAGACGCGCGAAAACACCTGGGGGCTTAGCCGTTGTTCTCGTTGAGGAAGCGCTCGATCTCGGCAACGAGGTTGGATGAGGGGACTTCTTCGGCGATCTCCGCCTCGACCCGACGCACGTACTCGGTGAGCTCGTCATCGTCTTCCACCATCACGTCCACGGCGTGTCGGTAGCTGGACACCGCGTCGCGGATGTCGGTGTCCTCCCAGTCCAGCCGGAGGAGTCGGGACGCCTTCTCCCCCAATGCCAGGGCCCCCGGGAGGTAGGGCTGACTCGACAGATAGTGGGGAACGGCCGCCCATACCGAGATCACATCGAAGCCATCCGAGTCGAGCAGAGCGTTGAGCACACCGATTATCCCGGTTGGCCCCTCATACTCCGATGATGCGAGTCCGGTGCGTTGCATGGTCCGATCGTTTACGGCGGAGGCAACCAGAGGGACCGGGAGGGTGTGCACGACATGGCCAACGTATGCACCCATCGTGACCACTTCGGTAACA
Source organism: Acidimicrobiia bacterium (assembly GCA_009377735.1). Classification (GTDB taxonomy): domain Bacteria; phylum Actinomycetota; class Acidimicrobiia; order Spongiisociales; family ZC4RG35; genus WHTL01. The sequence continues at coordinate 1,910 of WHTL01000187.1, read as the reverse complement.
CCCAGAGTGCCCAATACGGACCCCAACGTCACTCCCAGCTTCCTCCAGCCAAAACTGGGTTCTTCGCCCCTAACGACCACAAGATCCCTGTCGGTGAAGGGGACCGTATGAAAGTCGATTGCGGGCCAGTCGATCTCGGTCCCGTCATCTTCCCGTCGCACGATGGGCCGACGAACCTGGAAGTCGAAGAAGTCGTCGGGATCGATGGTCGCAACCTCAACCGCTTCCCGGCGTAGGAACGGTTCTAGTGCGTCGGTGGACGACTCGCCGGCATCGCCCCATCCGGAGAAGGCGATCAGGGCGGCCGGATTGCGCAGATCGGGGGGCGGCACATACCACTGAACAGGCTCCATATACCCCAACCTACCCAGTTCTGGGGCTACCCGTGGAACGGTTTACGCCTGATTTACGTCTAATTGGTGATAGTCGACTCGTTAGCGGTGATAGCCACCGCCGAACGGGTCAGGAATGAACCGAGCCTCGGAGCTGTTGTTATGGGCAGCTGGAAAGGAGGGCCCGACACATGAGTGACATCGTAAAAGGCACCGCAATCAAGGGGATGTCCCGTCCGTCCCGCCGATATGGCAGGGACCGGGTGTGTGCACAGGCAGACTGTGACACCAAGTTGAGTCAGTACAACAAGAGGGAGTACTGTTTCAGCCACGCACCAGTGCGTTTCCCCAGGGTGCGAGGGCGGGTAGCCACAGGCACCTGAACAACAAGGGTTTGAAGTCGACGTCTCCATTGCGACACCCAGTGTCGCAACCATCCTCCCTCTCCTCCAGCGTCGGCTTCATCAGCAAGGACCCCGGCTTCGCCGGGGTCCTTGTGTGTTTGGGGTAACTGTTTCCTGCCCCGGAAGGGGGAGGTGGCCCGGAAGGGGGAGGTGGCGAGCCTGCGAGCCGGAGGGGGCGGGCACTCTCCACGCCTCCACTCCTACCTCGAGTCCCCCCATCAACCTCGCCAGTCACCACCGCTCCCCTGGCGATTTCCGGTGCCATAGTGGAGGTAGCCACTCGTCGTTTGGCTAGATCCCGTCCCTATGTGCTTCGCAATTAGGGGCGGGGGATGCCCAGCTTCTCTAGGAAGGCTCCGTTTTCGGGGTCGCGTCCGAGGAAGGCGCGGAGGTGGTCTAGGGCGTCGCGGCTGCCACCGGATTCCAGGATCTCCCGTCGATAGTCCGCCCCCACCTCGGAGGAGCGGACGCCCTCCTTGGAAAACCGGCTGAACATGTCGTCCCCATAGACCTCCGACCACAGGTATCCGTAGTAGCCGGCGTCGTATCCACCGAGAAGATGACCGAAGGAAGCAGGGAAGAAGGTGCCCTCGTGGTGGGGGAACAACGAGACCTTCTCCACTTCGGCAACGATTGAGTCGAGGTCCCGCCCAGGGGCGGTGCGGTGCAGCTCCAGATCGAGCTTCCCGAACTGAACCTGACGAAGCGTCGCCACCGCCTGGTTCAGTCTTCTCACCGCCACCATGGAGTCGATGAGTTCGGTGGGGATTGGCTCCCCGCTCTCGTGGTGGCGGGCAAACTGCTCCAGGATCTCGGGCTCCCACGTCCAGTGCTCCATGATCTGTGATGGCGCCTCCACGAAATCCCGCTCCACCTCAGTCCCGCTGAACGACGCCAATTCGGTCCTGCTGAGGACCTGATGCAGGATGTGACCGAACTCGTGGAAGAGCGTCTCCACCTCGTGGTGCTGTAGCAGAGAGGGCTTATCGGTGGTGGGTCGGGTGAAGTTGGCGACGATGGCGGCCTCGGGTTGCTGGCGACTCCCGTCGGGGAGTTGACGGGTCCGGATCAGGGGAAATGCGGCTGCATGGCCGAAGGTTCCCCGGCGGGGATGTAGGTCCATGTGAAAGGTGGCGATGGGCTCACCGGTGGCAGAGTCGGACACGGTATAGCT
>WHTL01000010.1 GCA_009377735.1 Acidimicrobiia bacterium | reverse complement strand
TGAAGCTAATCCCCATCATCTGTGACGGCTGGCGATCGGCGTCGCCAGCTTCAGCCTCGAAATTGGCGGGCGTTCGGGCAGAACTACGTCTGTGGTCTGAACAGCGTATATCGCGGCTGACAAGTCTCGCACGTGTGCGAACTCGCACGGATGGTCTCCCCCGTTTTGCCTGAAGACAGACTCCCCTCTCATTTCATTGGCGAGGAGATAGTCCCTTAAGGTGCCCTCCGCAGCCACCAATGATGGCGCAGTGTATAAAACCCCAACTGGGTGGGACCGGCATGGCTGCGAGCATGCCCTACCGAGAGGATGAGGATACCAGTCTTCATTGACCCCACGACCCACCGAGCTACCGGTTTCACTGACTAAAACCTTAGTGTCAGTCATCAGAACCCACGCTATAGTTCTCGTCGAGCGGTCGCCGCATCACCAAGACGAGACCCATCGGCGGGTGCCGGAGGAAAACGACTCGATAATGCGGCCCATAACACGATTCGCTACCCACACAACACTGTTCGGTTCGTAAGGGTTATTTCCCACGCGAGACGATGGCAGGAGGAGCAAATGGAGAGACACGTAGCAAGGAGTCAACTGGTTGCTTGGCTATTGGTGATGTGCTTGGTACTCAGCGCTTGCGGAGGGGGTGGCGAAGAAGGTGAAACCACCACCGCTGAGGGTTCGGAGACCATTACTGCAGCGGAACAACCGGGAACCACGTCGGCAGCTGCGGAGGAGCTTAGGAACATCACGGTCCTCCTTCCGATAGACAGCCCCATACTGCACGGCTTCAGAGTGGCGGATGCCGCTGGCTATTACGCAAACGAGGGCCTCGCCATCGACTTCCAACCCCTCGACGGAGGTGGTGAGGTGGTGACGCAACTCCTTGCGGGAAACGGCGACATCGCCAACATTCCGGTCGGTCCTGTGGTGGAGGCTATCGAACAGGGAGAAACTCACATTCGTGCGGTCTGGAACTATGTGTACGGGAGCATCTTCTATATCGCCGTTCCAGCAGACAGCGACATCGAGACCGCAGCGGACCTAGAAGGGCGTCAGGTGGGTATTTCCGCCCTTTCAGGGGGCGAGGTGCCGATAGTGCGGGGAATCATCGAGTCCGCAGGATTGAACCCGGACGAGGATGTCGAGTTGGTCGCGATCGGAGCAGGCACCGCTCTCAGTGTCCGGGCCCTGCAAGAGGGTCAAGTCGACGCGTACGGAGGTTCGGTCAATGACATAATCGCTCTCCAGGCGCAGGGACTGGATCTGCGTTACATCCTTCCAGATGAGTTGCTGGAACTGCCAGCCAGTGGAATAGTCGTGCCACAGGAGCTCATCGACAGCGACGCCGACTTGGTTGAGGGCTTTCTGCGGGCGAGCACCATGGGATCATTCTGGGCGACGGTGAACCCGGACGCCTCGCTGTGTGTCCTTAAGGAGGCTACGCCCGAACAGTTCACAGAGGAGACAGGCGAGATGATCTTCGACGCCGTTCTACCCATTACCTGGGCACCAGAGGGAGTCGAAATGGGCTTCCAGAGCCCTGAGACGTGGGGAACATTCTTCGACTTCATCGGGGCCGAGCGACCTGACGTCGATCTCGACGACATTGTGATCGATGATTTCATCGATGCTGCCAACGATTTCGATCCGGCTGAGGTCGAGGCTGACGCCGACGCCTGGCCTGAGTGCTAGCCGCGTGCCAGCACCGCTAAAAGCCACAAATCCCTCTCCACGGTGCCCATACCATCTCGATTCGGGGACGGGCTACCACCTCTTTGATAGCGTAAGGACATAGGCAAACCCTATATGAAAGGCGACTCAAGGCAATGACCGAGGCGACCGAAACCCAGGTCACCCCAAGGACTGCGAGTCCGGTTATCGTCACACGCGAGTTGAACAAGTCATATTTGAGCGACAATGGCGAGGTTCGCGCCCTGGAAAACGTCAGCCTAGAAGTAGAGCGTGGCGAGATCGTTGCGCTTCTGGGGCCGAGTGGCTGCGGAAAGTCCACGCTCCTGGACATACTTGCCGGTTTGACACCAAAGACTTCCGGTGAGGTAGAAGTCAACGGCGAAGGACCTAAGCCCCAACCCGAGGTCGGCATCATGTTCCAGCAAGCGCTGCTCTTCCCGTGGAGAACAGTCGCGGCCAATGTGCTCCTCCCATCCGAACTGATCAATGGAAGGGATCGTGAGTGGAAGGAACGCGCCGAGGAACTCCTCACTCTCGTGGGCTTAGAGGGCTGGTCCGACCGGTATCATTGGGAACTCTCTGGAGGGATGCAACAGCGGGTGGCCTTGGCCCGGGTCCTTCTGCTCGATCCGGAAATCCTCCTTTTAGACGAGCCCTTCGGTGCGCTCGACGAGATGACTCGCGAGTCGTTAGACACGGAGATGATGCGCATTGCGGCGGACACCAGGAAGACGGTGCTACTGGTCACCCACAACGTCTATGAGGCAACGCTTATGGCAGATCGGATTTTCGTATTCACCGCCCGCCCAGGTCGCATCGCCGGCGTAGTCGAAGTTGATGAGGCCCAACCCCGTGACATCGCTTTCTCGACGTCGTCATTGTTCGGTGAGAAGGTAGCGCAAGTGCGGGATTTGCTTTCCAGCGGAAGTGAGAAATGACCGAGGAGCTTACGCAGGAAACGCCTGAGAAAGGCAGATCTTTCAACGGGGGCCGTGGCGATCGCTGGGAGCGTTTAGTCGGACCCATCGGGGCGGCACTGCTGGCCGCAATACTCATTGTCGCGGGCGAGCTCCTGGTGATGAACGGTGTTCTCAACGAGATCATTGTCCCCCGCCCTACTCACGTCTTCACCGCCCTCATCGACACCCTCAGTGAGGGGTTCTTCTACTCGCATCTCTGGGTTACGACATCCGAAGTGCTCATCGGATTCGTGCTCGGGACAATTATCGGGTTCAGCATCGGTGCTGCGCTGGGAATCTCCAAACGAGCGCGGGCCATCTCGTACCCGTACATCGTGGCTTTTCAGGGGCTCCCTAAGATCGTGCTGGCACCCGTCTTCATCACCATCTTCGGCTTCGGAATCGAGTCCAAGGTGGTCATGGCGATCGCCATCTCCTTCTTCCCAGTCCTCATCAACACAATGGCGGGCCTGACGGGTGTCGACCCCCAGGCGCGACGTCTGATGCGCTCACTAAACGCATCCGACTGGCATATCTTCACCAAGCTTTCCCTACCGAGCTCCCTCCCCATGATCTTCGCCGGAGTCAAGACCGGGCTCACCCTCTCGCTCGTCGGAGCCATCGTCGGGGAGTTCGTGGGCGCCGAAAAAGGGCTGGGCTATCTGCTCGACGTGTATTCCTATCAGCTCGAGATCCCACGTGTCTGGGCTATTACCGCCATCCTCGCCATCATCGGGGTGATCCTCTTCTTGGCGATCGAGTGGGTCGATCGCAAGATCGTGTTCTGGCAGTCCCGACGCGAGATGTCGGCCGGGATGTAGTCGGCCGCGCGACGCACCTCGCTACGTCACTGAGAAGAAAGGCAGAGCCATACCGATGAATTATCCTCGCACCGAGAGGCGACTGGGGATGCGCATCACTTGGGATGCTCCCCTCGAAATGGATGACGGTGTTGTGATCCGTGCCGACGTGTTTGGACCCGACGATGATGGGTCATATCCGGTGATCCTGTCGTATGGGCCCTATGCGAAGTGGCATCACTTCGCCGATGGCTCACCCCATCAGTGGGAGCGCATGAGCTCCGAACATCCCGACACCGTCCAAGGTTCGACCAACACGTACCAGAACTGGGAGCTGGTGGATCCCGAGAAGTGGGTGCCAGATGGTTATGTCGTGGTGCGAGTGGACTCACGTGGGGCGGGCCGCTCTCCCGGCTTTCTCGACCTGTGGTCACCGCGGGAAACCCAGGACCTCTATCAATGCATCGAATGGGCAGGCACACAAGAGTGGAGCAACGGCAAGGTCGGGCTAAATGGGATCTCCTATTACGCCATGAACCAATGGCAGGTTGCAGAGCTCCAGCCACCTCATCTCGCCGCTATGTGTGCCTGGGAGGGGGCGTCCGACCTCTACCGGGAGCTCGCATATCACGGCGGCATCCTGTGCTCGTTCACTGATCTCTGGTATCAGGGAAGGGTTCTCGACAAACAGCACGGGCTTGGAGTCCGAGGACCACTCAGTCGTTACACGGGTGAACCGGTCGCCGGGCCCGAGACCGAGATCGATGAGGTCCTGGCTGCAACGGCGACCGACCTAGGTGAGGATTTCCAATCTCATCCGCAGTTCGACGCATACTGGGCCGATCGGGTTCCCGACCTCTCCAAGATCGAGGTGCCCTTGCTTTCCGCCGGCAACTGGGGTGGCGTCGGATTGCACCTACGCGGGAACATCGAGGGATTCACGCGAGCCGGTTCAACGGACAAGTGGCTGGAAGTACATGGCCTGGAACATTGGACCCATTTCTACACCGAATACGGAGTCGACCTCCAAAAGAGGTTCTTCGGTCATTTCCTCAAGGGCGAGAACACCGGTTGGGATGACCAACCTCCGGTTTCGTTGAACATTCGCCATCCTGGTGACCGATTTGTCCTGAGAGATGAGAACGAGTGGCCTCTGGCTCGTACCGCCTGGACCACCCTCTATCTCGGAGCGGACGTCAGCCTTGGCCAGGAGGCTGGGGAAGAGACTGGTGCCCTGTCGTATGACGCTTTTGGCGACGGCCTCACGTTCATCACCCCTCCCTTAGAAACAGAGACCGAGATTACCGGCCCGGTAGCCGCGAAAGTTTTCATCAGCTCCGAGACGGAGGACGCCGACGTCTTCCTCGTGTTGAGAGTCTTCACCGAAGATCTGGAAGAGATCACCTTCAAGGGAGCGAACGAACCGCACACTGCGGTGAGTCATGGGTGGCTTCGGGCGTCCCGCCGAAAACTCGATCCGACCCTTTCAGAGACCTATCGCCCGTTTCATACCCATGACGAGGACCAGCCACTCACTCCGGGCGAGACCTACGAGCTCGATGTTGAGATATGGCCGACCAGCATCGTGATCCCGGCTGGATATCGTGTCGGGCTGTCGGTGAGGAGTAGGGACTATGTCTACCCAGGATCATCTCCGCAGCCTCCGGCACGCCCCAGTACTGCCGCCACGTCGGGTGTAGCGTTCACCGGGGTAGGTCCCTTCCGTCACAACATCTCGGCCAATCGGGATCCTGCGGTCTTCGGAGGGAAGGTGACCATTCATGTGGGCCCGGAAACACCGAGCCATCTGCTCCTTCCGATCATCCCAGACCCACCAACCGGCAGCACGACCAATTTCACGGAATAGCACGAGACCCTTCAATGAATAGAATCATCGATACAACCCCGAGGAGAGCGATGACAACTGCCCAACAGACCCAAGCCCGGACCCTCGCCGAAAAGACTCAACCAGAGAAAACGGCCCTGGTCGTGGTCGATTATCAGAACGACTTCGTTGCCGAGGGAGGCGCCCTCAGCAAAGCGGGCAAGTCGAATGAGCCTTTGGCCGCCATCCAAGGCGAGCTGAGCGAAGCAATCGACCTCGCCCACCACGCTGGTGCCCGCGTCGTCTTCTTGAAGTGTGAGTACAGCACGTCCGACAACAGATTTCTCTCACGGGTATTCCTCGATCAGGCCCGCCGACGACTCGAAGGGCTCTATCACAAGATACCGGTTTGCGAGCCTGGAAGTTGGGGCAGTGAGTTCTACGGTGACGTGCAACCGATCGGGACCGACCTGGTTGTGAAGAAGCATCGATTCGGTGGATTCGATGGCACCGATTTGGACATGGTTCTGCGGTCCAATGGTATCGAGTCGCTGGTCTTCACCGGAGTCGTCACCCATGTGTGTGTCGAGTCGACAGTGCGGGAGGCATTCTTCCACGATTACTTCAACATCGTGTTGGGCGACGTCGTCGCTGGCTACCGACAGGATTGGCATGAGCACTCCCTACAGCTGATGGACTGGGGCTTCGGAGAGGTAGTCGACCTCGACGATCTCCGCTCCGTCTGGGCTTGAACCGCACGTCCGGAGAGACGCTCGATATGTCAAGAGGTAACGAAATCAGCGTTGCCGGGGTGGTCTGGGATGTCCATGCCCACTACCTGCCGGAGGCCGCAATCGAGCTGATGGGCCGGGGCCAGGTACACGTCACTACCACCGTGGTAGATGGGATCGCCGACTCGATCACCGTCAACGGAATGGCCGTGGGTGCCACTACCCAGCAACTGTCTGATGTCGACGGGATCATCGCGGCGACCGATCGGGCGGGAATCGACCGGCGCGTCTTGTCACCACCACCCTTCACGTATCGGTACTGGGACGACGTCGAGAACAGCCTGGCGTTGGCCCGGCTGCTCAACGATGCGACCGCCACGGTGGTGGAATCCCATTCCGACCGGTTCGTAGGACTGGCAACCGTCCCGCTGCAAGATTCAACCGCGGCAATAGCAGAGGCGAATAGAGCACGGGATGAGCTGGGGTTAGTCGGGGTTACCGTAGGCACGAACGTGGCCGGCAATAATGTCAGCGACGAGGCTGGTGTGCCCTTCCTCGCCGATTTAGCCGACCGCGACATTCCACTGCTCGTCCACCCGGACTTCGTCCCCAATCCGAGGATCGGGGATTACTACCTGGTCAATTTGCTGGGCCTGCCTGTCGAATCAGCTGTGACAATGTCCAACATGATCTTCTCAGGCTTGTTCGATCGCTACTCAGATCTCCGGGTTTGCTTCATGCACGGCGGCGGTGTTGCCCCATACGTCTTTGGCAGGTGGGACAAGGGCTGGAAGGTTAGACCCGAGTCGAAGAGGGACATGGAAAGAGAGCCCACCGACTACCTGGGGAACATCTTCTGCGATACCCTGACCCACTCGCCCGCCGCTCTGTCGTATTTGGTCGAGGCGATTGGTGAGCGAAACGTGGTGATAGGCACCGATCTTCCATTCGATGTAGAGGATCCCGATCCGCGAGCCCATATCCGTCAAGCAGCCCGCCTCACCGACGACCAGATCGAGGTGATCGAGACTGTGAGCCCGGTCAGATGGCTCACAGGAGATGACCCTTCGTGAAGCTTCACCGGTTCAAGGACCTGGAGGAATACCTGCCGTCTGGTCACGATGGAGTAGTCAACCGCCTGTTGGTCGGTGAGGGCAATGGTGGTGACGGCGTTGTGAGTGTCTGGCATGGTCGGCTCGAACCGGGAGGTCACTCCGACCTGCACGCTCACCCGGGGAGCCTGCAGGTCTATGTTGGTATATCCGGCGTGATGGTGGTCGGAAATGACGAGGAGGAGCACGACCTCCAACCTTTGGCGACCGCCATCTTCCCAAAGAACACGAACCATTTCATCGAGAACAGGAGCGCGGAGCCAGCCCAAGTGATAGTGATTTCGGTCCCGGGTTTGCGCTGAGGCTCAGTCGGTCAGGGGGAAGGCGAGCGGCCGGACCGGTCCCGCCGTGGCTCCTCGCAGCTTGAGCGAGGCCCCCAGATAGCAGGACTCATAAAGCTCTTCCTCGGCGATTTCCTCGAGGTCCATAACCTCCATTATAGGGACCCCGGCCTCGGCCAATAGGTAGGTGTGGGCCGGGAGCCAATTCTCTGGGTCCGACGACGGCAGGCGTTCGAGGGCGATGTTGTCCGCTCCAACCATTGCCGCCCCCCGCTTGGCCAGCCAGATGGCCCCCGCTCGATCGATTCCGGGTTCACGCGGCAGGTACTTCTCGGGGTCCGACCACGTTGCACCCCGACCCGTTCGCACCATGACCACATCACCGACTTGGATCTGTGTCCCCTGCCGGGAGACTGTCATCTCGAGCTCTTCGGCACCGATCACGAATGAGTCCGGAAGCACATCCACGTCGAGCGCTCGGGCCACGTCCAGGAGGACCCCCCGGGCGATGAGGGGTGGCAACTTGTCGGCACCGGCCACCGTCCAGCCAGTACTTCCGAGATGCTCCCGGGTGTTGAAGTTGTTCCAGATCCGATCGTGGTAGCCGAAGTGGTTGAGGGTATCTATATGCGTCCCACAATGGGTGAACATCGAGATCGAGTCGGCAGACCAGGCGACTAGCTCGTTTTGTTCCCTTCCCACGCCAACGGGGTCATCTACCGCGCTTCCCGCTGGGGTGTGGTTCATCCAGATTTGGTAAGGAGGCTCACCACCTTTTGTCCATGTAGGCATACCCGGGAACAGGTCAACCGAGAGATCGAATACTCGTCCAGCGTCGGCCCGCGACAGCATCGACGCCGAGATCTCGGGGGTTATCAGGTTGAGCATTCCGATCTCATCGTCAGAACCAAAAGGACTGGAACTCACCGCGTGGCGCTCCACGCTCCACGCCGAAATGCCTTCCTTGACTTCGGGTCTCAGAACTGACGGGCCACACATTCAGATACGCTCGCCGCTGAGGAGGCGCCGCGCCCTCCCGGCCAAAACATCACTGCGCTGCGCTGAGGATGCAACGAACGGCTGCAGCGCCTCCAAGTATGGTCCCGTGCCTCCGGGCACGTGAGGGTAGTCGCTTCCGAAGACCAGACGGTCCATACCCAACGTGTCGATTGCACATTGGACGGCTGGGCCGTGTTTGGACGCCGTGTCAAACACGAGGTTCCGGGCATACACGGTCGGAGGTTTAGGAGCCCGCTCCCGGCAGTCTTCGAACTGTCGCCAATAGCTGTCGAGACGAGTGAGCACTAACGGCAACGTCCCTCCGAGGTGCGAGAAAACCCATCGTATCCGTGGGTAGCGCTCGAACACCCCGCTGTATGCCAGACGAGCTACGAGAAGGGTTGTCTCGGAGAAAAACCCCACCGCAATCGCAAGTGCGTTCTCGTCATGGTGGGGGGCATCGGGCACCGTTGGATGCACATAGACCAGGAGATCCATGTCGTTCGCCGCCTCCCAGAATGGTTCGAAACCGGGGTCATCGAGCGGAGTCCCATTGACATTGGAAAGAATCATGGCGCCCTTCTGACCCAATTCATGCAGGCTGTATTCGAGGACGCCCAAGGAGCGGTCCACGTCATGAAGGGGTAGCATGGCCAACGACTCGAATCGTCCCGGATGCCCACGGCTAATCTCGGCAAACTGGTGATTGACATTTCGGGCCAGCTGCTCAGCTGGCTCTGGTGCGAGGAAGTATGCATTGGGCGACGGAACCGAGAGAACCTGTGTTTCAATCCCGAGCTCATCCATCATTTCGACTCGTTCCGCAGGTCCTGGATGTGGATCCACGACCGTGAGGGCGACACCACTGATCCATTTCGCGACGAGTCGGCCGTCGCCTCGTCGATATGTCTTAATGGTGTCTGCAGAAAGGATCGCCGACACGTAATCGTCTGTGTAATAGTGGACATGGAGATCGACTACCGGTTCCAAGATCAGCCTCCTCGTTGACCCGTACGCAACGGCTCTGATTTCGTGATCCATTCGAGCACTTCCGCCTGATGACGCCCAAGCGTGGGCGGTGGTTTGGCTTCACCATCGACCTGTTCGCCATAGCGAATTGGGGACCGGACGAGTCGCAACGGGCCATGATTCGAATCGGCGACATTCATCAAGGTGCTCAAACCTTCGGGAGATGCGAAAACTTGGTCGATAGTTCTCACAGGAGCCGCGGGAACCCCAGCCCGAACAAACGCATCAACCCAATAATCGACTGGCTGACTCATAAAGATCTCCTCCATCTCCTCAATGAGTTCGGCACGATGCGCCACCCGCTTCCCGTTCGATGCGAACCGTGCGTCATCGGCCAGTTCCGAGCGATTCATCGCGGTTGCCGCCGCACGGAACAGCTTGTCGTTGGCAGCGGCGAGAACGAACCGACCGTTTGAGGCAGAGAAACCTTGATAAGGAACAATGTTCGGGTGGGAGTTACCAGTAGCAACCGGAACCTCGGACCCCATCAGATAGTTGGCAGCCTGGTTGACGAGACTGGCCACACTTGCCTCAAAAAGTCCTACTTCCACAAGTCGACCCTGCCCGCCTTTGTCCCTATCTCGAAGAGCAGACAGAATCGCGACGGCTCCATACAGCCCGGATATCACATCGAGGAGGGCCACTCCCATCTTCACCGGCTCCCGTCCGGTCTCCCCGGTGATCGACATGAACCCAGATGCGGCTTGCATGAGTAGGTCGTATCCTGGGAGATTTCTCTGGTCTCCTGACAAGTATGCCGGCATTGAGCAATAGACGAGGCCCGGGTTCAGCACACTGACATCGGTGTATGCGAAGCCAAACTTGTCCATGACCCCCGGTCTGAAGTTTTCAACGAGAACGTCGGAGCGTTCAATGATGTCCCGTGCCACTTTGGCATCGTCGTCAGCCGTCAAGTCGAGTTCGATCGACCTCTTGTTTCGGTTGATCGAGAGAAAGTAGGCGGCATCATCATCGACGAACGGTGGCCCCCATGTTCGGGTATCGTCTCCGATGACCGGTCGCTCGATCTTGATCACATCTGCACCAAGATCTGCCAGCACCATCGTGCACATAGGCCCAGCGAGAATCCGCGTGAAGTCGGCCACTACAAGACCCACCAAGGGCTTGCTCGAGCTATCGGCCTTGTTCACACTGCTACCCCCTTTTCGAGATGTGACAGAAGAGCGACGCTTACCACGCCCACAATGCCCACAAAGATGATCATTGCGTACAACTCATCGACCGCGAACGCACCACCGAGTCGTTGGATCAGACCACCCAGTCCGATAAGCCCGACGATCTGCTCGGCGATGATCGCCCCCTTTATGGCCCTCCCTGCCGCAAGACGAACACCGGCGAGAACGAGAGGTGCGGCGCCGGGAAGGATGATCCGACGGAACATCGTCGGCCCCGCGGCATTGAACGATTTGCCCATGTCCACCAAGTCCCGATTCACGCTCTCGATCCCGGCAACAGTGTTGACGATCAAAATCGGCAATGTATAGATGATCACCACCGCCAAGATCGACGCGTCACCCAGACCAAAGACGAAAATGATCACAGGAATCATACTCACGAGCGGGAGGGATAGCCCCAGGTTCACCCAGGGGTCGAACGTCCAGCGTGCCGGCCTGTACAGTGCCATCACCGTGCCGATCAGAATGCCGATCACGACCGAGGGCGGGAAGCCAATCAGGACTGCCCGAAATGTGGCGACAACGGCCTCTCGAAATCGGTCACTGGTCAAGATCTCACCGAAGGCCGCTACAACGTCGGTGAACGGTGGAAGAGCTTGAGATAACCCCGCACGCCCCGCTCCTTCCCAAAGGGCTATGACCACAACGACCGACATTACCCCTAAGAGTGTCTGACGCTCGCCAAGCCGAGTCACTGAACTCGTGACTCCATGTCGGCGCGTTGCATCGACTCGAGACGAGACCCCAGATAATCGGTGAAGCTGTGATACTCGGCTTCACCGATTAGCTCCCGGTGGCGCGGTCTCGGAAAGGGAACATCAAGGATCTCGTCCACCCGACCCGGACGGGTGTTCATCAGGATGATCTTGTCCGACAGGAAAACCGCTTCGTCCATCGCGTGCGTGACGAAAATCGCGGTCCGCGGCTCAGACTCCTGCCAAAGATCGAGTAGATCAGCCTGCATTAGTCGTCGCGTAATCGCATCCAGAGCGCCGAACGGCTCATCCATGAGCAGGATGTCGGGATTGACAGCCAACGCTCTCGCGATCCCCACCCGTTGCTGCATGCCGCCGGAGAGCTCTCGCGGATAGTGATCCTCGAATTCACTGAGACCTACCTTTGCCAGCTCTTCCCGCCCTCGTCTTCGTCTTTCTCCCTTACCCACCCCACGGGCCTCCAACCCAAAGGCGGCGTTATCGAGAACTGTTGCCCAGGGGAGGAGGACGAAGTTTTGGAACACTAGGGCTCGATCGTTGCCCGGACCGTCGATTACTTGCTCATCAACCAGCACATCACCGGAGCTCGGAGGAAGAAGACCGGCGACAATCTTCAACAATGTTGTCTTACCGCATCCGCTCGGACCGATAACCGAGGCGAACTGCCCGGAAGGTATCTCGACGTCGACGCCCTCGAGAGCGGTGAACGGTGAACCGTTACGCTCAAAAATCATCGAAACTTGATCGAGTTTGATCATCAGGCTCCTCTCCACTTGAGGGCTCGACGCTCCAAGGAGCGCAGAATCGCCTGCACCGCGAGAGCGAATATCGCAAGAGATAGGACCACGGCGTATAACCGCGACGCCTCGAAGGCGTCCTTATACCGACTGATGAGGCGACCCACCCCTACAGAAACGAGGAGCAACTCCATCACGACCATCCCTACGACGGCTCGCCCCGTGCCCACCCTGATCGCAGCTGCGATGCCAGCCGTTGCACCGGGCAGGGTGATCCGGGTGAACCGCTTGAGTCGGCTTAAACCGAACGTATCACCCATGTCGTAGAGGTCCTTATCGATATAGCGAACGCCAGAAGCCGTGGTGAATACGATTTCCACAATCGCGAAAAGAAAGACAACAGTCGACCTTGCCACCAGATCAATCCCGAAGAGAATCACGACGACCGGCACGATCGTAGAAATCGGAAGGGCGCTGACGAATGAGAGTTCTGGCATCGTCAACCCGGTTACGACCCTACTCCGACCCATGAGTAGACCGAATGGAATCCCCACGACGAGAGCCGTCAACCATCCGATCAGGAACGGCTCAAGGGTGGTTGCATACGACGACCAGAACTCCTGGTCACCAACAAGATCGACGAAAGCACCGGCGATGTCGGGAATGGTGGGGATGAAGACGGGATCACCAAGGGTGCGGGCATAAACATCCCATAGCACTAGACCCGCTCCCAGCGACGCGAACCCTACAAGGTAGCGCTTGTCTATTATGGCCGTCGTCAGCCTCATGGATGCGGCACGAGTTCGCTTAGCTGCCCCCTCCGCGTTTCCAGAAGGTGTCGATCGTAAAGAGATGCCACTCCGGGATCAGCCGTCGAGATTCTGTAGGGCCGTCTCGAGATAGCTGAAGTTGAAGTAGTCATCGAGTGACTCTTCGGTGGGCTCATCTATCTCGATTTCACCGACGTCGTTGAAAAAAGTGAGAGTCGAGAGCGCACGTTCGGGAGTCAGTAGACCGTCCGCGGGCCACAGATCTCTCGTCGAATATTCCTCGACAAGCTCTGCCAGTACTTGCTCGTCCATGTCTGGGAGATTCTCGACTGCTAACTCCAACGCATACTCGGTGTCATTGGTCATCGTTCTCATCGCATCGACGATGCACTGAACCACGGTCGTCGCCTGGTCCTCATTCGCCTCGGCCCAATCACGGTCAAGCCAGATGTCCTGTTCGATCAGCTCGGGGAACTCCTCGCCGATCGTGACGAGCACCTCGAACGAGCCGGGGTAGGTCTCTGAGAGTTGGACAACGTCCGGCAGGTCGATGACGGCGGCGTCAATCTGGCCCTGGGCGAGGGCCTCCGCACGAACCTCGGAGCCAGGGATGATCAACTCCTCATACTCATAACCATTGATGTCTGCGAAGTAGTTCGAGACCGCTCTGGTGAAAGACGCTTCGCCGTGAACCGCAATCCTTTTTCCTTCGAGGTCGTCGAACGACTGAATGCTCGGTTCGACAGCGAGCGCCCACGTAGGGCGTTGTGTTGCGACCACATCGACAATGGAGGCGCCAGCTTCGACCGCGGGGACACCCACATTCACACCGATATTCGTTCCGATCTGGGCATCGCCCTGCTGCATCGCCTGAATCGCAGTCGCGGCATCCTCGACGAACCGTTGCTCCACCTCGACTCCTTCCTCGGCTGCGCACTCCCAGGCTGCAATTGGGATCAATGAGATGAAGTCGATACTGCTACCCGCGATTGCGACGAGTTGGGCGGCCTCCACGGTAGTTGTGTCGCTGCCTTCTTCATTTGCAGTACCGGCCTCTTCGCCGTCGCCACCTCCACATGCAACCAAAACGAGGCTGAGCACAACCATCGTTGACGTCAACCTTCGCCATGTCTTCATCCCGTCCTCCTTCGGTTGAATTTCATCCAGTAGAACAGAAGTTCTGCGGGCTGGCACACAGATGAAAGCATCATATGACCCCGCCGTCAAGTGGCATTGAGGAGTGATTCAGAGACGACCTGTCGCGAGAAGCGATGCGCTGATACTGTCAGCAGCCTTGGACAAGGCATCGAGCCACCGTCGCTGCTCAGCGTCGGTGGAGCACCGGAGCTCCGGCCCGAAGAGACCCAGCGCGGTGACCTCACCTTCGCGAGGATCGACGAGAGGTACCGCAATCGCAACACCACCCTCGGTCTTCTGACCTTTAGTCAGAGCCCAGCCACGTTCCCGAATCTTCTCGGCCTCCTGCTCCAATGAGTCGTACTCAGTGATGGTTCGTGACGTGTACGTCTTGAACCCGTTCTCGGCCAAGAGTTTTCGTTCCTCATCTCGCATGTGCGCGAAAAGGAGCAGACCACTTGCCCCAGCATGAAGTGGGCCCCTCTCTCCGATCCCCAGGACGAGTCGGAGACTTTTCTTGGAGGGAAACTCTTGAACACAAACCCGAATCAGACCAACGCGACGACTGAGCGACACCGTCTCATCGAGATCCTCACGAAGCCGCCTCATCTCGGGCGCTGCGGCTATCACCAAGTCGTTCTGGGACATGTATTGAGCAGCGAGACCTATCACACTCGCTCCGAGCGAATAGACGCCGTCCCGATCTCGGGAGACCCATCCTGCTTCTTCCAAGTCGCGCAGAAAGCGAAGAGCCGTGGATTTGGGCAGTTCAACGGCTCCCGCTAATTCCGTGAGGTTCATCGCTCGGTCGCTGAGCTTCTCTACGATCGTGAATAGGCGCTGAGATCCGCGCACGACATCCTTACCGTGGGACGAGAATCCAGGGTACCTCACCGCGTGTTGGCGTCTTGCGTTTGGGTGAACAGGACCAAGTCGACCAACAATTCACAGAGCCTGTAGGGGCTCAGAAATCGTTCGCTGCCTCAACAAAGTCGTCGACGATCACGGTATCCAGGTCGGTGCCTTCCGGAACCTCTGCCGCAATGATGTCGAAGAAGTGCTCCCACGACTCGACACTCTGCTCGTGGAACAGGACACCCTCGGGCGGCATCCAGAGATCCAAGACAGCCTCAAAAATCAGTTCACCAGTCTCGTCGGTGAATTGCTCCGGGGATTGTTCCATGAGGATCGCCAGGGTCTCGTCCGGATTTGTCTGCCCGAACTCGGCACCCCGTGCCACCGCACGCAGAAAGCCTTCGATACTGTCGGGATCGGCATCGATCACTGATTGCGTTGTCACCAATGGAAGCGCTGGTACCTCACCCAAGTCGCCGGGGTCGAGAGTTCTCAGATCCAATCCCTGCACCTCAACCGCAATAACGTCATTGATCGAGCCTCCGTAGGCGTCCACCTGGTCGTTCTCGATCGCCTGGACCGCGAGAGCAGTACCTGCTCCGATCGGGACCAGTTCTACGTCGGTTTCAACGTCAAATCCGGCCCCCTCGACGATCCCTCTCACCACAGGAACCTCACCACCCGAGAGCTCGGAGATTCCGATCTGTGCGCCCTCGAGGTCAGCAGGGGTCTCAATATCACTGTCGGTCGGAACGGTCAGGAAGAACACTGAGCCATAGTTGGTATTTCCGATGGCTCGGATATCGTCGTGACCCTGTTCCAGAGCCTCCGCAACGGTGCCTGTACCAACGGAGGCGATCTGCCCTGTTCCGGCGAGCAACAGCTGGATCGCGGCACCACTCCCATCGACGAACTCCATCGTGACGTCGAGGCCTTCCTTTTCGAAGTATCCGTTGGCATCTGCCACTCGGAACCCGTACATGTTCGGCGAGTCGACTGGGAGCATGACAGTGAGCTCCGTCATCTCCTCGCTCGCCGCCATAGTCGTGGCCCCGTCTGCAACGGTCGTGTCATCTCCCCCAGCCGCCGTTGTATCGCCGGCGTCGTCACTCGCCTCCGTCGTGTCCGTAGTTCCGCCACCGTCGCCACAGGCCGCCACCAGGAGTGCCAGAACGACCATCACCAATAGGGATCGAAACACGCCCACGGTTCTCATCTTCCTCCTCGCTCGTACCCGGCTGACAGTATCAATCATCACGTCTATTGTCCACCTATTGGAAGCCAGTTGCCACTGTATGAAACGAGAGAAGGATCGCTTTGGGACAAGCTGACATCATGAGAGTTGTTGACATCCATGCCCATTTGGTCCCGATCGGCCTCGTGAAGCGTGCCCAAAGCGGCTCGATCCGTGGAGTAGAAGTTCGTCAGCACGGAGAGCACGAGTATTCCTTCCATCTGGAGGGATCGGATCCAACGAGGTCACTGCCACCGAAACTCATCGACACCGGGGCCAGGGAGTCGTGGATGGATGAGCAGGGCATCGATGTTCAGGTGGTCGGGACGTGGGCGGACCTGTTCGGATATGAACTACCACCCGAGCTCGCCACGGAATGGGCACAGCATCTCAACAACACCATGCTAGAGGTTACTTCCGATTCGCCACACTACGAGGCTCTCGCCTCACTCCCTATGCAGGTACCTGGGAAAGCTGCCGAGATGATCCCGATGGTGCTCGCCGAAGGGTTCGTCGGAGTCACAATCGCGACGAGGATCGGCGCCACTGAGCTCGACGCCCCAGAACTCGAGCCCTTTTGGCACGCACTCTCCGACTGCCAAGCTGCTGTGTTCATCCACCCGGGATATTCCGACGATGATCCGCGCACAGCTGACTACGGATTGATTAACGCGGTTGGACGACCCGTGGACACCACAATTGCCCTTGCAAGGCTTCTCGCGGCCGGAATCCCAACTCGGTTCCCTGGTGCTCGTATTATTCTTGCCCACGGGGGTGGCGCCCTACCTTTCATCTTGGGTCGCTTGGGGAGGAACTACGAGTTGTTTCCGGATCTCTCCGACCCGCGCTCGGGGACATCGCATCTCTACTTCGACAGCGTCGTTTTCGACCCCGATGCCCTGTGCTTTCTCGTAGAGAAGGCGGCACCAGACGCGGTCATGCTCGGATCCGACTACCCATTTCCTATTGGAGACCACACTCCGAAAAAAGTACTAGAGCGTGCCGAGCGCCTGACCGAGACCCAACAGGCCGCAATTCTCGGCCACACCGCAAGCAAGTTGCTCGAAATCAGGACGAACTGAGCACCCCGATCTGGCAGCAAGTGGCGGAATCGGCGTCCCTAGGGTGCTTTTCGAAGTCAGGTTTGCAACTCGGACCCGAACACGACTTCACGCGACTCAAGATGGTTCCACGCCCCGTTGCGGATATGTTCATCGAAATAGGGACTGGAAGCATGTGCTTGAAATGCGGCTTCGTCGTCGTACACCTCGAAGAGCACGAATTGGTTGGGATTGTCGTGGGCGTTGATGACCCGATACGTCTGACACTCGGGCTCAGCGTTGGTTGGCGAGATCATCGACTTGAGATGGTCAGTGACCTCTTCGGTTTGTTCGGGCTTGCACACATATGTGGCGATCACTACATGGGACATCGGGAGCATCCTTCGTTCGGCTGGACAGGGACAATACACAACTTCCCAACACATTCAACGTCGGGGCGACTGCAAACCAGTGCCTATGAGATGCCAGTCTCCCGGTCCATCTTTGCCTTGCGCTGCGCGCCGTCGATGACCACATGGGCTCCGTTGATGAAGCTAGCTCTCTCCGACGCTAGGAATACAACAAGATCGGCAATCTCATCAGGCCGTGCGATGCGACCCAGGGGGATACTCGACACTGCAAAATCGTGAGCCTGGTCCTGAGTGATATCCATGTCACGTGCCATGGCCTTCTCAAGACCATCCCATCTCTCAGTATCCACGGGTCCCGGGTTCACCGTGTTAACCCGAACTCCGTATCGGCCATACTGCTCAGCCATGGACGACGCCACGTTGATTCCCGCGGCATTAGCAGCGCCTGCCGTGGTCTCCCAGAATGTCGGTTTCAGACCGTCGTTGCCCACGACGAGCACCACGGAGCCCGAGCCTCGCTCCCTCATATGAGGCAGGATTGCTTTCATCGCTCGGACATAGCCCATGAATTTGAGACTGAGTGACGACTCCCACTCCGATTCGGTCAGCTCTTCAATTAGACCCCCCGGGGAACTGCCCGCGCATGTCACCAGAATGTCGATTGAGCCAAGTCCCTCACGAGCCTCGTCGACTACCCTTTTCACATCCTCCCACTTCGTCATGTCTCCGACGTGCGTCGTAACAACACCATCACCGACTACGTTGATATCTCGAGATACATCGTCCAGCGTGGACGCTGCGCGGGCAGCAACAGCCACATTCGCACCTTCCTGGGCAAAGAGAAGGGCGCTAGCCTTTCCGATTCCCTTGCTGCCCCCGGTGATGAGTACGTTCTTGCCTGACAGTCCCATGTCCATAGAGATCTCCTCTGGTCACTAACGGGGTGCGATGATCATATTCCATCCGGCGGCACTGCCGAGTCATCGGATAAAAACATCTTGACGAGGTCACTGTGTACCACTTTCCCCACATGGTTTCGGGGAATGGCTTCAGCGGTGAGAATGCGCTTGGGCCTCTTGTAACCGGCAAGACGTGTCCGAAGGAACTCTCGCAACTCGCTCGTGTCCAACGACGAGGGAGATACCACCGCGATTACCTCTTCCCCCCAGGATTTCGAAGCCACACTCGAAACCGCTACATCGGTGACATCAGGGAACGCCAGGATCGCATCTTCGACTTCACGGGGATAGACATTCATCCCACCGCTGATAATGACCTCCTTGGATCGACCGACAATCCGAAGAAAGCCCGTCTTCTCGTGCAGAGTGCCGATGTCACCCGTACGGAACCAATCCCCAAAGAATGGTTGATCGCTCGCAGGGACACCAAGATAGCCCCCGAATACCTGCGGGCCCCGGAGGAGAACCTCACCTTTGCGGTCAGTCATACGGCCATCATCAGATAGAAGAGCCATCTCTACTCCCGGTAGAGGGAGACCTACGTGGCCTGCCAGGCGCGGACCGCGGTACGGGTTGGAGACATTGAGGCCCGACTCCGTCGTTCCGTATCGCTCCAGAAGTGCATGACCTGTCACGGACTCGTACCGGCGGTACAGGCCAACGGGAAGGGGGCCGGAACCAGAGACCGCGAGCCTCAGGCGCGAGAGCCCACTCGCTCGACCACCGAGTCGATCGAGCAGTCTCTGATGGATACCTGCCACTCCAAAATGAATGGTCGCTTCGTCCTTGCTGACGGTGTTTAGGAGGGCCTCGGCATCAAGGTGCCCTAGGAGGGTCGCCTTGCTTCCGGCTAGAAGAGTGGCGTGAACGCCACTCAGCCCGTGCTGGTGGCTGATTGGAAGCGAGTGGACGAGGTGGTCTTCCGGAGTCCAACGCCACGCCATCATTGCCCCTCGAATCGAGGCAATCAGGGCGCTATGTGTGAGAGGGGTTGGCTTCGACTGCCCCGTCGTACCGGATGTGAAAGCCAGGATCGCAACCGACTTCGGATCAAGGGGTTGCACCGGCCACGAGCCCTCCGCTAATTGCATCACAGGGGTGGTAGATTCGCCACGGTCTTCATGCCGAAGGCCGATTATTTCCCGAATGCCACGCGCCTCCATCCGCGACGCCACCTCAAGCGGGGCACCACGTCCGACGAGGACACCTGGCTCGGAAACAGATGCCAATTCAGCCATCTCACTCGCCGTTAGCGTAGGATTGACCAAGACAATGGTGGCGCCAAGACGCATAGCCCCAAGGTATGCAAATATTTCGTCGATTCCGACGGCTGCAAGCAGCATCACCCGCTCGCCACGGGTGACACCGAGGGACGCCAGGTGGGCTGCGGCACGACCCGCTCCATCGTCAACCTCACCGTGCGACACTGTTCGACCGGAGATCGTCAGAGCGGGCAGCCTCGAATGACGTCGGGCTGAATCAAAGATTGCTCCCGGAAGGGTGCCTCCTGCCAGTTGAGATCTCAACATCGGGGGGTCACTAACTCGCTTACCGATGTGTCGCTCCCAGGCGGTAACGGATTTCTCATCGATGTCCGGGCTATCGAGAGGCACGTTTCTCATCTAGCTGACGGCACCTCACCACGCCAGGACGAATTGTGGTCCCGCTCCTGTTCAAGAGCTTCGTCCATGCCCGAAACCGAGACCACTCTCTTCGCCGCTGCCACCGCGCTGTGATCGAGCGCTGCAACAGACGAGGCGTAATCCATTGCCTGGGCCAGTGGATCGGCGACCACGCGATCCACGAGTCCGATGGACAGGGCCTCCTCGGCATCGATAGGGCGCATCGATAAGCAGATATCGAGGGATCGACCGCGTCCCACCAGGGAAGGAAGTCCCCAGGCCCCCACCACAAGACCGTGACCCGGACCGACGAAACGAATCTGGGCGTCCGAGGAGACGATCCTAAGGTCCGATGCGATTAATAGCTGTGCGCCACCGCCGATGGCAGGTCCGGACGCCGCCGCGATCACGATCTTTGGTGTCAAACGCATCTCCCGATATAGCCGGTACAGTGATTCGCTGACCTCGGCCCTCTCCCGATCCGGGAGCTTTAGGTCTGCGCCCGATGAGAATGCCTCGTGGTCGGTTGACCCGAGCACCACGATCGGTGCATCGGCATCTGCTAGACCCCTGCGGATTCCTTCCACAACATCTCGGTTGATGGCGTTCCGGCTCCTGGGCCGATCAAGAAGAATTGATCGGAACCCGCGTTTGTCGTCATGGAATCGAACTGCGGTCATCCTCGGACCTGTGAGAGGTTCGTCATGGTGCCATTATGATCGAGTGGGTGTCCAGCACCGTTCACTCGTTCACTACCTCTGACGGGATCCAGATTCATGCCGAGTCCACTGGTTCGGGGCCACCAATCCTGTTTATCCATGAGTTCGCTGGAGACCACCGCAGCTGGGAACCACAGGTGCGTTACTTTTCTCGCCGCCATCGTTGCATCACTTATGCGGCAAGGGGATACCCACCTTCGGGCATTCCCACTGAACCGGCGAGCTATTCGCAAGATCTCGCTATAAGCGATGCAATTGCGGTCCTTGATCATCTCAACGTTGAAGGTGCTCATATCGTGGGGCTCTCGATGGGCGCTTTTGTGCCCTCCACCTGGCTCTCTCGTATCCTGACCGGGTTCTTTCGGCGACGGTCAGTGGGGTTGGATACGGCGCCCTCGAGACCGCACGGGAGTCGTTTCGCACTGAATGCGAAGCCATTGCAGTGGCCTTCGAGACGGATGGAGCCGCATCCGTCGCCGAGCGTTATGCGGTGGGCCCGGCGCGAGTGCAGTTCCAGATTAAGGATCCGCGCGGTCATGCCGAGTTCACGAGAATGCTCGGAGAACATTCGGATGTCGGCTCGGCTGGGACCATGCGCGGATTCCAAAGGGAGCGCCCTTCTATCTACGACTTCGCTGGTGAAATGGCTCAGTTGGCTACGCCGATCCTCATCGTCGTTGGCGACGAGGACGAGGGGGCGATCGAACCATCGCTTTGGATGAAACGGACCATTCCCACCGCCGGGCTTGCGGTGCTTCCTAAGACTGGTCATACGCTGAATCTCGAAGAGCCGGAAACCTACAACCGCTTGGTTGCTGACTTCGTGGCGTCAGTCTCGTCGGGCGCATGGCGTGTGCGTTACCCACGCTCATTTGCCACGAGTACTACCGGAATGAGCGACTGAAGCGGCAAGCATTCAGCCCGTGGACCCAACAACGACGGTTTTGACCCTCGTGTAGAAGCTCAGCCCCTCAGTTCCCTGCTCCTTCGACAAAGAGCCCGAGGGCTTGAATCCTCCAAAAGGAAGATGTGCATCCCAAGCCGACGTCGGTCGGTTGATCGCGACCTGACCTGTGTCTACCGCACGTGTGAAGCGTGCCAGAAAATGTCCATTCTCGAGGGATTCACCGAGACTGTCGCCACTAGTGATCAGCCTCCCACCCTCGGACAAACCTCTTTCTAGTGCCATCGTTACTCCGTCTCGCGTTCTGTTCTATGGCACACTAGTTTTAGTAAGTGGAATCGACGGATCTAATCGCGTTCGAAGGAGGAGCAATGAATCAACGACAGCTTCAACCGACCATCGACGATGTGAGGGAGATCGCAAATCAGGTCTCGAATTGGGGACGCTGGGGACCAGATGACGAGCTTGGGACCTTAAACTTCCTCACCCCAGACAAGGTCGCCGCGGCTGCCAAGTTGGTCCGTCGAGGAGATTTGTTCTCACTGGCGG
The DNA here is from genome assembly GCA_009377735.1 of Acidimicrobiia bacterium. Classification (GTDB taxonomy): domain Bacteria; phylum Actinomycetota; class Acidimicrobiia; order Spongiisociales; family ZC4RG35; genus WHTL01. Next base: position 2,857 of record WHTL01000010.1, on the reverse strand, counting down.
TTCCCTTCGATGAGAATGGCCCGCAAAGGGGCGGATGGGGAAGATTCAACCCGATACATCTCATGATGAGAGACGGGAACGACGCCATCACGGGGACCACGGTACGTGACTTCTACGGGGGGTTCGATGGTCACGTCCGGGGAACAGACGACTTGATCATCATGCCGCTCCAGTCGGGGACACAATGGGATGCCCTCGGTCACATGGTCTTCGAGGACAAGATCTACAACGGCTATGAAGCCTCGCAGGTGAGCAGTCTAGGTGCCCTAAAAAACGACATTGCCAAGGCGAAGGAGAAACTGATCGGGCGCGGTGTACTCTTGGACATACCCCGTTGGAAAGGAAAAGACTGGCTTGAGGGAGGGGAAGCCATATCCGGAGAGGACTTGGAGGGTTGCGCCAACGACCAGGGCGTCGAAGTGCGAACCGGTGACATCGTACTCGTAAGGACGGGGAGGATGGGTCGAGTGAAAGCAGAGGGTGATTGGGGTGATTACGCCGCAGGCTACTCCTCGCAGGCACCGGGCTTGGGTCTCGCCAGTGCCGAATGGATCCATTCGAAACAGGTTGCCGCGGTGGCAGTCGACACCTGGGGTGCGGAGGTCCTCCCAACCGAGCCCTCCGATGTGAGCATGCCAATGCACATCATTCTCATTGTCCACATGGGCCTCACCCTGGGAGAGATCTTCGACCTCGAAGACCTGGCTGCCGACTGTGCCGGCGACGGCGTATACGAGTTCATGTTTAGCGCGCCTCCGTTGCCCATCACTCGAGCCGTCGGTTCGCCCATCAATCCAGTTGCTGTCAAGTAGCGATGACGAGTCACGGAAGGCAGACCGTCGCAGTGGTGGGGGTGGGATCGGTCGGTGGGTTTTTCGGCGCTCGAGCTGCGATGCTGCCTGGTAACGACGTCAGCTTTTGCGTCCGCACCCCCTTCGATGAACTGGTGCTCGAGTCAGAAGGGGAGGAGATTCGCGTCGACGCCCCCACCCATACCGACCCATCGGAGGTCGATATCCACGATTGGGTCCTTCTTGCAGTTAAGGCTCATCAGACCGAGGCTGCGGCGCCCTGGCTAGAGGCTCTCTGTAGTCCGACAACGGTGATAGCCGTCCTGCAGAACGGTGTCGAGCACGTCGAGCGAGTGACACCGTACGCCAATGGGGCCAAGGTCCTCCCGACAATCCTCCGATATGGTGGCGAGGCGGTGGAACCCGGCCGGGTGAGACATTACACCTACGGGTACCTCTACGCACTGGACGATGACATCGGGGCCCGCTTGGCAGCGCTCTTCGGAAACGACGATGACATCGTCCAACTCACTCCAGAGTTTGAGAAGCAAGCCTGGAGCAAGTTGGTCACCAATGTGGCGGCAAATGCCATACCGGCGATAACCGAGCAAAGGTTCCCTGTGTTCCGACTCCCCGAGGTGGCCCGGTTGTCCGAGGGTCTGATGATCGAATGTCTCAATGTCGCCGCTACCGAGGGTGTGGCATTAGATCGGGACATCGCGCGTTCCGAAGTAACACGTCTCGCTGGGCTCCCCGATAATGTCGGCAGTTCGATGCTCTATGACCGTCTTGCCGGTCGCTCGCTCGAATACGACGCGCTGAACGGTGCAGTGGTCAGGATCGGAACGCGACACGGATTGCACACTCCGTTGAACGAAACGATGGTGGCATTGTTGAGCGCTATCAGCGCCGGAGGTGCGAGTTGAGCCCATCTGTTCCACTGCGAGAAGTGACAGGACAGCCAGCCGAGCTGTTGCAGCAAATCGGGGCTGACGTGAGTGACCTCTATCGAGCCCTCGCCAACAACCCTTGCTTCCTGGAACTCTGGATCAAGGTGGGCTGGGGTATTCGCCAGCAAGCGACGACGCGGCGCTCTCTACGGGAGCTGATGATCCTTCGATGCGCCCACATCCAGGACGCCGCATACCAGTGGGCCGACCATACGGTCATAGCCAAGGTTGCCGGAGTCACCTCAGCACAAATCGAGGCGATTCCAAACTGGAGAGAGTCAGATCTGTTCGACGTGGAGGAAACTTCCGCATTGGCCCTCACTGATGACATGATTCGAGGTCACGTGAAAGATGAGACCCTTGCGTCGCTCGAGGAGAGATTCCAACCATCCGATAGAATCGAGCTGATCATGACCGCCGGTTTCTACTGCATGGTTCCGAGGGTCCTCGACGCCTTGCGACTTTCTGTGGATGATGGCGCCGCGCTAGATACTGCGGAACGACCTTGTGAACCGCGATGTTGACACGTGCGTTGAAGGGGTTGACGGCTGCCACGACGCCTAACGGTTCGCTCGTGACCATACCGACCAGCCCTTCTCCCCCCGGCACCGAGGTCGGTGGAAACCAATTCACCGTCTAGGGCAGTAAAGCCAGCAATCGTCTCGGCGCTGCGCCGTCCTTCCCGTATTGTGTCACGAATTACCTTCGCATTTAGTCGAACCAAGTCACATCCAGTCGTTCTTCTCTTCGATGCTGGAGCGGCGCCGTCGGTTGGACCGAGGCTCGTTGGGGGCGAAAATGACCGCCTAGTGACGGGAGCGCAGACCCGCAAAGATCGACGACCGGGCCCGAGCGTTGGGATGCGACAGCAGGGTGTCGAAATCGACGGTTTCTCGGATCTGTCAGGGGATCGACACCTCCGTGGAGGTGTGCCGCACTCGCCCCCTCGATCATCTTGCCTCCCTACGTGTTCTTGGGCGCCACCAATGTCAAGGGCAGCGTGGATCATGCATCGTGTCCCGGCGATGGTGATCGGCGCCGGCATCGCCTATCTCCCCCAGCTCGACAATGTGTTCCAGACGATGTCCGTTCGGGAGAACCTGGAACTGGCTGGGC
>WHTL01000287.1 GCA_009377735.1 Acidimicrobiia bacterium | reverse complement strand
GCGACGACCACCGACATCAGAAGAAGCCCTCCGATCATGCCGATCAAGGCGTTGAGGCCGGTTCGGACGGTTCCCAGAATGTCGTCGACGGTCATCACCGAGATGGTGGGATACTCCTCGAGGGCGGCGAGCAGCCGTTCCTTCCCCTCGGCGGGGTCTATGCCGTCGGCGAATCCCACGGAAACATTGAGGTCGGTCGGTTCTTGACTGTGGGCGGCGACGACGTCATATCCGAGGAAGTAGGACTGGCTGTCGGAGATCCCGCCGGCATACTCGAAGATGGCAACCACATTCCCCGGATAGGGCACATCGGCGACGGTGAGAGGAACCCGATCGCCAATTTCCAACCCCTTGCTTTCCGCCTCCACCCGCTGCACGGCGATGTCCCCTTCACCCAGGTCCGCCAGAGACCCGTCGATGCTCTCGAAGGAAAGCCCGGTCTCCACGGTCTCGGGATTCACCCCCAACGCGAAGGTGGTCTCGCCGTCCTCGAACGAGATGGTGATCATGTTCTGGCGGTCGACCGACTCGACACCGTCGATTTTGGCGACGGTGTCGCCCACCTCGGTCGACATCCCTATCAGTGGGTTGAATCCACCAGCAGTGATGGTGGCGTCGCTTGCAAACGCCTCCTCGAGAGAACCGATGATGGTGTCTTCCACCGAGGAGACCAGGACCGCAACGGTGGCCACCAACCCCAACCCGATCATCAGGGCGCTGGCGGTGGTGGCCGTGCGTCGCGGGGCGCGTCTGGCGTTCTCCGTGGCGAGGTTGGCCGTGACTCCACGAGTGGTCCTACCCATGACTCCGATAACCGGTCCCACAAGGGAGCGAGCGAGGAGGAACATGGCAATGAAGCAGCCAAGGGCGCTTGCTCCGGCATAAATGATTGGGGTGGTATTCCCGCTGACGGCAGAGGCGTCGCCCACCGTCAGGACGGCATACAAACCGAGGGCAACCGAGACCACCAGGATGGAGAATCCCACCCAACCCCACCAACGTTTCTGGGGGCGTAGGTCAGGCTGGTCCCGCAGAGCTTCCATTGGTGAGATGCGAGTGGTGCGAAGGGCAGGCACCAGCGCCGAGAGGAGTGTGGTGATCACACCCACCGCCAGCCCCACCACCACCGTTCGAGTGCTCAATGTGAGACCCCCCTCGGGGAGACCCGCACCGATGACCTCGAGGAGGTAGCGCGCCGCCATGGCGAGGAGGACCCCAGCCCCCGTGCCCAGCAGCGAGGCGACTACACCAATCAATGCCGCCTCCCCGAGTACCGAGGCGACCAGTTGACGTCGGGTGCTCCCCAGTACCCGTAGGAGGGCGAGTTCCCGCCCCCTTTGAGCGACCACCACCTGGAATGCGTTATAGACGACGAAGGCGCCCACGATCAGGGCGATCACTGCGAACACCAGCAGGAAGGTATTGAAAAACGAGAGGCCTTCTTCTAACTGGGCGCTCTGCTCCTCGACTGCGGCTCGGGCATCCACGGCCTCGACATCGGAGGGAAGGACCGTCTCGACCCGACTTAGTACATCGGGGACCGTGGCCCCGTTGGCAAGGGACAACTCGAAGGACGTCGCCATGCCCTCGGTGTCGAGGAGATCCTCCATGGCATCGTAGGTGAGACCGACATGGGTGGTACCAATGGAACCGTTGTCCTCGCCATATCCAAACGTGCCCACCAGTGTGTAATCCGAGGCGGGCCCATCGGTGGCAAGGGTGACGGTGTCGCCGATCGAAAGACCGGACTCCTCCGCGGCGGCGGCGTTGATCACCAACTCTGTAGGCCCAGATGGTGCCTCGCCGGTCCGTAGTTGCAAGAAGTCAGAGTTCTGTGGCCAAGATTGGGCCACGGTCGGAGGTCCGAACGGGTTGTTAGCGGTCTCCTCCGTGACTTGGACCACCAGATCCTGGAGGTTTGGCGTGACGGTCCCCACACCGTCGACGTCAGCCAAATCCTCCGATAGGGAGAGGGGGATCCGGGGAAAGGCCTCGACGCCGAATGGCCCGGTGTTTTCGTCGGTGGCGCCACGCACCGTAATGTCGATCCCCTCCGAAGAACCCGAAAAGACGTCCGTGAAGGCAGACCCCAACGTATCGGTGAACACAAACGAGGCAACTATGAAGGCGACACCGGCGACGATGGCGACGGCGAGCAGTGCGGTACGGAGTTTGTGTTCCCACAGGTTGCGAATGGCGAACAGGAGCATTAGCTGTGCTCTAACGTCTTTAATGCTTCCAGGATCGAGTCGGTTTCAGGATCCGCTAACTCGCCAACGACGGCGCCATCTCGAAGAAAGATGACCCTGTCGCTGTAGGCGGCAGCGGATGGGTCGTGTGTCACCATGACAATCGTTTGATGAAATTCGTCAACGGCCCTTCGCAGAAACTCGAGCAGCTCGCCGGAAGAGGTGGTGTCCAGATTTCCCGAGGGCTCGTCGGCGAAGACGATTTCGGGACGTCCCACCAGGGCGCGGGCGGCGGCGACACGTTGTTGCTGGCCACCCGACAATTCGGTCGGTCGATGCTCGAGCCGGTTGTCGAGACCAAGGGTTCCGATCACCTGGTCCGCCCAGGCATTGTCCACCGTGCGCCGGGCGATTCTGGTTGGGAGGACGATGTTCTCCCGTGCAGTGAGGGTGGGGATGAGGTTGAACGCCTGGAAGACGAACCCGATCCGATCACGTCGGAGACGGGTGAGGTCATCGTCGTCGAGATCCCCGAGTTCTTGACCGCCGACATACACCGTCCCTGACGTGAGCCGATCGAGTCCTGCCATGACGTGCATCAGCGTGGACTTTCCCGATCCCGACGGTCCCATGATCGAAACGAGCTCAGCCCCCTTAACATCGAGGTCAACCGAGTCGATGGCGGTCACCGCGGTGTCACCCGATCCGTAGATCTTGGTCGCCCGGACGGCGCGTGCCGCTAGATCGGTGGTGATGGGGCTCTCCATTCGTGTTAGGGACGATAGTGTCGCAGGGCGCCGTCGGAGACACGCACAACGGGGGAGAATCGTTCCGTCATCGCTACCGCCCCTCCCCGCAGTGCGGATGTCATCCCCGAGAGTCGTGGGTCAACTGCCGTTGGAAGACTTCGGGGTCCTGGGTGGGTAGGTCGCAGATGAGATTCCGACACACATAGCCTGTCGCCGGGTCGGTCGGTGGACGATCCATCAGGAGTGGGATACGGTCGGAACCGTCGGTAGAGGGAGCGACCACGGTGTCGGGTCGGAAGCGGGACCACACCAATCCCGTGAGGTCTTGGCGGTCCTCGCCCACGATCGCCACCTCCCGCCAGCCACCAAGGTGGGTGGCGAGTACGGCGAGGTGATATCCCACGCCAAGGGGCGCACGCTCCAGATAGCCGGCAACTGCCGTGAGTGCCTTCTCTGCTGTCCGCACCCGGTCCAGATCACCCTTCAGGGCCGCACCCATCAGCAGCGCCTCGATGGCGAGGGCGCTTCCGGACGGTGAGGGATTGTCGAAGGGGTCGGCGAGACGTCGCAGGACACCCGATGCGGTGTCGTCGGCAGTATCACTGAAGCGACCGTCCTCGAGGACGAAATGGGAGAGCTGCGATGAGATCTTCTCGGCCGAATCGAACCATCGCACCTCTCCGGTGGCACCGAAGAGGGTGTAGAGGCCGATGGCGATGGCGGCATGGTCTTCCAGGACGCCGTCGGGGCCTACTTGTCCGTCGGCCCATGTCCGCTTCACCCTCCCGCCCTCATCCACCAGGTGCACGACGACGAAGTCACCAAGACGACGGGCTGCCTCGAGATAGCGGTCCTTAGAGAGGGCACGCCCCGCCTCGGCAAACGCTCTGAGGGCGAGACCGTTCCAGCCTGCCACGATCTTGTGATCGAGCCCCGGCCGCACTCTGTGACCGCGGGCGCCGAGAAGTCGCTCGTCGATTAAGTCGAGACGGGCTGTGGTCTCCGCTGCGGACAGACCGAATCGCTGTCCTATCTCGCCGGGTTCGGCGCCGATTCTGAGAACGTTGGCTCCGTCGAGATCCCCTTGGCCGGTGATGTCGTAGCGAAACTTGGCGATAGCGGCGTCGTCACCGAGGATCTCTTCAACCTCTGATTCGGTGAACACGTAGAAGCGACCCTCCACACCCTCGGAGTCGGCATCCTCGGCCGCATAGAGTCCACCGTCGGGATGGGCGAGGTAGGACAGGAGATAGTCGAGAGTGTCCCGTGCCACCTCGATGTAGTCGGGGCGGTCCAGTTCCAGTCCCGCCCAGAGGTAGATCCGGGCCAATTGGGCGTTGTCGTAAAGCATCTTCTCGAAATGGGGGACATGCCAGAACGTATCGACGCTGTAGCGGGCGAATCCGCCCCCCAGTTGATCGTGGATGCCTCCATTGGCCATGGCGTCGAGTGCCCCGGTGAGGACACCCTCTGACTGGGCCGCCCAGGTCTTGCCCATGATCCGCAGCAGAAACTCCAGATTGGGTTGCTGGGGGAACTTGGGGGCGGTACCGAACCCGCCGTTCTCGGTGTCGGCTGCTTCCACCATTGCCTCGTAGGCTGTGGCCAGGACAGACTCCCCGGGCAGATCGGCCGCGGCGGGGAGGCGCCGGTCGATCGCCTCCAGGATACGGTCACCCTGTTGTTCCAGGTCGTCTCGGCGCTCCGACCACGCTTCCCAGACGGCGTCGATCACCTGGCGGAAGGATGGCATTCCCTGCATTGGATTTGAGGGGAAGTAGGTACCGGCGAAGAACGGAACGCGTTGGGGTGTGAGCCACACCGTCATGGGCCAGCCTCCCTGACCCGTCATCGCCTGCGTAGCCGCCATATAGAGACCGTCCACATCGGGGTGCTCCTCCCTGTCGACCTTGATATTGACGAACCGCTCGTTCATCACCGCGGCCGTTTCCTCGTCCTCGAAACTCTCGTGGGCCATCACATGGCACCAATGGCAGGCCGAGTATCCGATCGAAAGAAGGACAGGGACGTTCCTCTCCTTTGCCGTGTCGAAGGGCTCGTCACCCCACTGGTACCAATCGACGGGGTTGTCCTTGTGCTGCAGGAGGTATGGGGATCTCGCATCGGCAAGACGGTTGGACATGGTGTCAACGCTAGTGGTGTGTCCTTGAATTGATGCCGCGGTGTCGCCGAGGCATCGGCGTCGATGGCAAGGACGCAGGACGAAGGCGCACCCAATGCGGTGCGTCTAGGACGAGGACGCAGCAAGCGGCGTCTAGGCCCGGCGAGACTG
>WHTL01000119.1 GCA_009377735.1 Acidimicrobiia bacterium | reverse complement strand
GTCGAAGAGATGACGGTTGGCCCAGACGTCGGCAGAGTCGTGGGCGACAAAGATCGGAAGGTCTCCCACCAGACCAATTTCTCGCCCGGATGCCTCCCGACGTAGGGACTCCCACTGCATCTCGAAGAAGAACTGGGTGATCTCGACACTCCTGATCGAATCCGATAGGGAGCGTCGCGCCTCGTCGAGGGAGTCGGGATCCCGGTCACGAACCCGGTGGTCCCACTCGATCCACGATCGTCCATCGTGCACCTGTTTGAGAGCCGCATATAGGGAGTAATCGGCCAGCCAAGACGAGTTGTCGGAGCGGAACTTCTCGAACTCATCCGCTCTGGTGCCCGTGAGTTGGAACGTGGCCGCCGCCTGGTCCAACAGGACAGGTTTGATGGCGGTCACCCGCCCGTAATCGACGGGGCCCACATGACCATCCACGGGCACGTTGTTGCCATCGAGAAGGCCCTCGGATGCCAGGTGGGAAAGATCGACCATTAGGGGGTTGCCCGCAAAGGCAGATGGTGACTGATAGGGGGAGTCGGCATATCCGGTCGGTCCGACGGGGAGCATCTGCCACCAGTTTTGCTCACTTCGTTGCAGCGAGTCGAGGAACTCGACTGCTCCTCTCCCTATCGTCCCGATCCCCTCGTGGCCAGGGAGTGACGTCGGGTGGAGTAGTAACCCACTCTCTCTACTACTTTTCATCGCCCTGTTGGGATCGCCACTCGCCAAGGGACCGGAAGACGAGGACCATCACCACGGACATACCGATGAGACCTGCCAGGGCTCCGACCACCGCGAATAGTGTCGACCAGCCGGGGCAGTTGGCTATGACACCACCGTCGAGCTCCACTCGACAGGAAACATCGGTCACCACCCAGCCCAGCGCACCACCGACGATACCTGCGATTAGTGCGGGGATGACGATCCACGGATTTGGGCGGCGTCTCACTCGGGGCGTCCCTTGTCGTCGAGGCCCGCGCTATCGAGAACCTCACGGGGAGCAAGTTCCGGTGGGATGCGCACCCGGCTTCCTTTGGTGGTGAGGGGGCGAACCGAGGTGCGCACCTCCGGTCGCCAGGCCGCGATTGCAGTGGTGACGGAGGCGAGAATCACAACCACCATCGGGACCCTGTCCATCCATGGTGCAGCCACGAGCAGGGCAGCTGGCCAGACGACACGTGCCAGGAGCAGTGCGCCGGGTAAGGTCTTGATGAACCAGAAGGCAGCGAGAGGTCCCGTCATGCCGACGGTCAACTCGAGCCATCCCGCTGATCGCGCTGCAGCCAGACCAACTGCCAGAGCGAGAGCCGACATCGAAAGGGCAACCACGACGGCGGCGCCCGGCGGTCCCGTCGCGGCGGGGCGGGTCCTGACGATGGAGCGGACACCGAGCCCGATGAGTCCGGCTGCGGTTGTGGTGGTAAACAGCAGCGAAATCACCCAGAGCGCCCCGATGGGTCGGACGACGAGGAGCACCATACACACCACCACGAAGGCCCAAGCCGTGAGATATGCCCATCGGGAACGGGACACCATCATCCCCACCACTGAGGCCACTCCGGGAACCCAGAGCCCGACACCGACGAGGAGCGTGGCCACGGGTTCGAAGGGCTCGGGGTCCACGATGAAGCCGATGGTGAGCGATACCAGGTCGAGGACCATGAGCAGTCCAACTACCAAGAGCAGACGATTATCTTCTTGATCAGACATGTTGGCCGGGGCTCCATACGGAGTATTCGACCCAAGGTGAGCCGGGACGGAGCGAGATCACCGAACCATGACCGGGCTTGTCTGTAGCCAACTCTTTGAGTGGTCGTCCCGTCAACTGTAGGCGGGCAGCCTGTAGCGGGTCCTGATGGGTGACCACGACCACCTCGCCATGGGGGTACTGCTCATCGAGACGGTCGATTACTCCGGTGATCCTGTCGGCGAGTTCGCCCAGGGTTTCGTTGCTGAAGGCCAAATCCGTTGGATCCTCCAGATACGCCGTCAGCTCACCTACGTGGCGGTCGTCAACCTCATCCCAGGGGACACCCGCCCATCGGTCGAGCAGCGCCCATTCGGTCAGGTCATCGTCGATATCGACGGAGTGTCCGGTTCTCTCCGCCACGATCTCGGCGGTGCGGAGAGCACGCTGCAGCGGCGATGACCAGATGGCGACGATCGACTGTGACCCCAAGAAGCGGGCCGTGTCTCTTGTCTGGGAGCGCCCCCTCTCGGACAGGTCGAAACCGGGTAGGGAGGCATACACCACATCGTTCGGGTTGTGGGTTTCTCCGTGTCGGACCAGGTGAACCAGGTTTGCCATCGGCCCCTCAGGGTAGGGGATAGGAGGCAATCCCAAGGCATCATGAACGTGGAGAAACCGATCGATATAACCTATCCCGCAAGACTCTGACAGGACTTATACTGAGCAAGACGGAGGACGTAGTCCTCCCTGACAACGGCGAGACATGGGGCGATATGCCGCTCAATGACCGAGAGCAAGAGATCTTGGAGGAGATAGAGCGTCAGCTCTACTCCCAAGATCCCGATCTTGCGACCGCGGTGCGTGATATTGAGAAGACAGAGCAGCCGGCCATCAAACTGCCGGTAATCGGCTTGGTGGTTGGCTTGGTGGTGACCATCGCTTCTTTCACATCCTCGGTCTGGATCGCCATGGTCGGGTTCATCGTCATGGTTGTCTCGGCAACGGTGCTCGTGAGAGCGTTGGGTTCGCGTTTCGAAGTCGAACGAGAGGGTGAGGACCCTGGGTCAAGATGGATACCGTTTGGGCGCGGCGACTGACATCGTCGGGTAGTCTGCACCCTCTGGCTGGTTCGGGGGAGTGGGTTCGCCAAAAGGGTCAGACGAAGAGTTTGAGGAGAGATCAACCTTGGAGCAGAAGTTCACGGCGCAGCAGGCGTCGCGATTGACAAATTGCACGCACCATCAACTCCGGTATTGGGACCGGGTGGACCTGGTGAAGCCATCTGTCCAGGAGACGGGAGGGAGACCAGGTGTTCGTCGCCTCTACTCATTCCGTGACCTGGTGGCACTACGTGTCGTACGCAGTCTGATCGACAATGGCCTGTCCCTGCAACGCATCAGACGGGCCTGGGACTACCTGAGGCGCGAAGGGCACATGGACGATCAGCTCAGCGCCGTAAAGCTGATCACCGACGGTGTCTCGGTGTTCTCGCTAAACGGTGTTGACGATGAGGTATTGGATGCGCTGCGCAATGGACAGCTCGTCTTCTACGACGTCATCCACGAGATCACCCGTTCGGTCGAGGAGGACGTCAGTGGGTTCGAGCTCGACAAGAGCCAGTTCCTGGAGATGATCCGTAGGGTGGAGGATGATGTAAACGGGGAGGCACACTCCTAGGGGTTTGCTCTCGGATTGGGTCCTACCGCTTACGTCCTGAGAGATCGGATGCTGAGTGCCTCACGGAGTCTCTCGCGGTGGCTGGAGGATTCGTCTATCCACGAGTCCGCCCGCTGGAATGCCACCTCCGCCGTTCTCGGCGTGTGTGTTCCATAGGTGGCGGCCGTATAGATCCATGCCAGTGGCTCCAGGGAAGGGTTGGTTGAGGATGCGACCTCGAGTGGTGTCTGAAAATCGGGCACTTCCCGCCCATTGTCGACTAGTCGATCAACGATCTCGTTCCAGGCAGCATCGATGTCACCATCCCGGATGGCACGCAGACGACGCCGTCGCCGAATGGTCTTGAAGACGGGTATGGCGAGCAGCAGGACCACCACGGCGGTTCCCAGCCAGACCCAGAACGGGATGCTGGTTGCGGCCTCGCTCTGCCCGGCGGAGGGAAGCTCACCTTCCTCTGGGAGCCCTCCTTCCAACTGTTCGCGTTGTAGGCCACTAATGGCGTCGATCGGCAGGTTGGTGCCGGTGTTCGTTTCCTCCGTCACGAGGTCCAAGGCAACGCGCGGATCGATACCCACCAGGGTTTCGGTGGTACCGACGTTGGCACCGTCGCCGCGTGGTGTGGGATCGAAACGCACCCACCCATAGCCGTCCACCCATGCCTCCACCCAGGCGTGTGCATTGGTGGGTCTGACCACCGTCACCAACTCCCCGTCGATCTCTTCGAAGGTACCGGGTGTGAATCCCATCACGACGCGGCTCCCGATGCCGAGAGATCGGAGCATTACACCCATGGCGGTAGCGAACTGTTCGCAGTAACCCGTTCGGTAGTTGGGACTTTCGGGGTCGGTCAGCCAGTCGAGAAGATCCAGGCTGCCGTGCCCCGTGGTGACAGTGGTGTCGTAGGTGAAGATGGAAGGATCCCGCAGAAATGACTCGACTACGACGGCCTTCTCGAAATCGGTGGACGCACCCGCAACCAGCTCCTCGGTGAAATCGGTGAGCTCCTCGGGGGTGGAATCGGGGAGGTCGGTGTATCTCGTCCGGTCCTCGTCGGTGAGTTCCGGTGTGGTCGAAGCCGTGAACCGCCCCCCAGCGTCGGATGCAGCGAATAGAGGCGATACTTCTCCATCATCGGTGATCAGACTCTGGACATCGGGGATGGGCACTTCCGACTCCACCGTGTATCTGAACCCCTCCTGAGTGCGACCATCGACCAGGATTGAACCGTCGGCCCGTACTCGAATGGCCGCCTCGTCTCCGGGGGGCACCGTGAGCGAAACAGGGTCTGCGGGTACCGGGAGGGCGTCCTGGCGAAGATTGTGGATGAGGACGGTGGCCTGTAACGGTCGAGTTCTGCCCCGGTCGCCCGCGACCACTTCCGATGGGGTGTCGGTTCGTTGCGTGGGTGCCAAACCGGCAGACCAACCCCGCCCGTCGAACTGGTCGAGGGTCGCCAACTGCCAATAGGGTCTTTGGGAGTTGTCGTCGAGACGGGCAACGAAAAGGGGTTGGTTGTCGGGTTGGTTGAGGTCCTGCTGCAGATCGACAAAGAGGTCGTAGGACACTCCCGATCCGGTGCCGAATCCACCGCCCTGTCGCCACACGAGGGTGCCGGTTTCAGGGACCATGGTCGCGAGGGTTGGAGTAACGACCACGCCAAGGGCTGTGATCGTGACGACCGTGAGGAGTGTGGGGAACAACGATCGTCGTCTCAGCGTCTTGCCTTCGGAGTCCGTGGCCGTAACCCCCCCTCGATCGTGGGGGTCGATCACGGCCGACAGGACGATCGCCAACACGACTACCACTGCGAATGCGGCCGTTACCCCTGCTTCCTCGCGGTCCAAGATGGCCGCCTCGAAGAACAGGACAGATGATGGGAACGTCGAGGCGATGGCGTGTCCGCCGGCAAGGGACCATCCGTACCAGGCGCCGATGACCCAGGCGACCATGGACAGGATCCCGACGAGACCCTCGGTAATGGCAACGGGTGGAGCGGCAAACCGCAACAGGTCGATGGCCTCGGCGAGGTGATTCCCGGCGGTGGCGATTGTCTCGGTGGTGGGCAAACCCCAGCTCCCTAGAGTTTCACCGGCTGTGGCGAGTAGCACCGTTGCAACTATTCCGACATTCTGGATGACGAAGGCGATGACACCCGGCATCCTCAACGAGGCCATGGCCCAGGTGAGGAGGGCTCCCGCAACGGCGGCAGCGACCATCGGAATGAACAGCTGGGCGTATGGAGGCTCTAGCAACCCCGTGAGACGGGCGAGGGCCAAGAGGAAGATTGCCGGACCGAGGAGACGCGCAAACACCCCGCCGAGCGATCTGGGTGCCACCGCAGCGGTTGATCCCGCTGTCATCTCAGCCGCCCTTTCCCGCGGCGTTGCTCCTCGTCGGAACCTGCCATGACTGGTTCACCATACGGTCCCATTCGGGGACCCAGCTCTCATCCGGTCCGGCAACGGCAGTGGCGACACCCCGCCGGTGGAAGGCCGCCAACGCGGAGGGGGTGGAGTTGGCGGCACACAGGACCACAGCCGTCGGGTAGTCGGGCGCCAGACCGGCGTGGAGCGCGAGGAGCTCGGTGTCGGCGACGCCCGTGACGATAACCAGAAGACCGCCACCGCGGTGTCGCAGGTTCTCCTGCAAGCCCAACAAGCCGACCTTCGCCCTCGAAACCAGGGCGAGCCGCTCCATGGCGAGATCGATGTGGGAACCATCGACGGTGTCGGTTCCGCCGGCCCAGAGATCGGAGAGATAGCCTGCCTTGACGAGACTGGTGAGAGCGGATGCCGCCCCGCTTACCGCCCTCTCGAAGGCGTCGTCATCCTCATAGCTTGCGGGGCGGACATCGAGAAGGATCAACCCCCGTGTCTCCCGCGGTGTCTCCATCTGGCGGATCATGATCTCGTCGAATCGGGCGGTCGACGGCCAATGGACCCGTCGGAGATCATCACCGCTCCGATACTCGCGCAGTGCCGAGAAGTCTTCTGCGCCCTTGAGATATGGTTCGGGTCGGGTTCTAGTCGTCCCCAGATCGACGCCACTACCTCGGGGAATGTGATCGAGTCTCTCCACCGCAGGAAGGACGATGATCGAGTCCTCGGACCGCGCCCCGTTACAGCCCCGTCGGGCCAGCTCCATACGGTCCGATAGGGTTATCTCGGGAGCACCCAGGGTGAGTTCGCCCCGTGGAGAGCAGGTGATCCTATATCGGGTGTTGACTGCCGATCCCGGTGCGATGGTTGCGATGTCGAATCTGGCGTTGCCGACATCGGCAACACTCTCCGTGGATTTGATGCCGCGAACATGTCGTCGCCCCGGATTGTGCAGCCGGGTGGTCACATAGGCAATCTGTCCATCGTGCACCTCTGCGGGGCTGATCTGACGGGTGGTGTCGATCACCGCGCCCGAGATGGCAACCATGCCCATTGAGACGAGAACGAGGAGGATCAGCGCCATACCCGCCAGACCCAGTTCGATGGTTCCAAGGCCAACCCAGGCGACAACCAGGATGAGTCCGATGATGGTGACTACCCATCCTCGTGTCGTGGGCATCAGCACTCCGCTTTCGTCACGGCTACGTGGCGACCCGTCCCGAGGCGCCGGGGACGGGAACCCTGTCTATCTCGGTTTTCAGGATGGCGTCAGCGGTGGAGCCCCTCATATAGGCATCGGGGCGCAGGGCAAGACGGTGGGTAAGGACGGCCGGGCTGAGATGCTTGACATCGTCGGGGGTGACATAATCGCGCCCTCGTGAACCGGCCCAGACACGGGCGAGACGGAGGAGATAGAGGCTCGATCGAGGTGAAGCGCCCAAGAGCAGCGCCGGATGGGCTCTGGTTGCCTCGACCAGGTCGACGATATACGCCTTGACCTTCGATGAGACGTGAACCCGACGAGCGGATTCGATCATCTCCCTGATCCTGTCGGCGGTGATGACAGGTTTGAGATCGAGGAAGCTGGAGCGTACTCCATGGGTTTCCAGGATCCCCAGTTCCGTTTCCCTTTCCGGGTAGCCAATGGAGAGCCGCATCATGAACCGGTCCAGTTGCGCTTCGGGCAGCGGGTAGGTGCCCTCATGCTCCAGAGGGTTCTGAGTGGCGAGAACCATGAAGGGGAGAGGGAGTTCCCGTGTGGTGCCGTCCGTGGTTACCTGACGTTCCTCCATGGCTTCCAACAGTGCCGACTGCGTCTTGGGGCTGGCGCGGTTGATCTCGTCGCCCACCACCACATTGGCAAAGATGGCACCGGGGTTGAAATGGAACTGACCGGACTTCCGATCCCAGAGGGACACCCCAGTCACATCGGATGGGAGTAGGTCGGGTGTGAATTGGATCCGGTTGAACTCACATTGAATGGACCGGGCCAATGCCTTGGCAAGAAGGGTCTTACCCACGCCGGGCACATCCTCGATGAGAACATGGCCCTCGGCGACGAGCCCGGCCGTGACGAGATGGACCACTGGGCGTTTGCCCTGCACCACCCTCTCGATATTGGACACTACGGCATCAAAATCGGAGGCGAAGTCCTCGATATCGCTCGGAGCTAGCTCGGACACGTTCGCAGTGTCATCGTTTCGGGTGGTTGTCATGGCATCCCGCGGGTAGTCAGAATTGGTTGGTTGGTGTGCCTCAATGTTATCGGCTGGCTCGGGTTAGGGCAGCGTTGAATAATGCCATGACCGCTTTCGGCCAGGCTATTGGTGAATGCCCCTAGGGAGTCCGGTCGAGGCGGGCCATGCGTCGTTGCCAGGCGAGGACCTCCCGAAGGGTGTCGGGGTCTGGGGTAATTGCCGCAGAGCCCTGTGCAGTGGCGATTCGCCACTTCAGATACGACGAAGACGGCCAAGGCCGGCGTCTATGACGGGTGGCCAATGCCAGGGCCATCGCACGCCGCCACAACCGAGGGTGACTCCATATGGCACGGACAGTCGCAACCATCAGGCCCAGCGTTGTCCTCATCCGACCTTCTGCACACCGAGATAGGGGTCCCAACTGGGATCGAGGGCTTGGCCGGCGCGGGCATAGATCCAGCCGTGGTTACCGGGTGCCTTGGGTTCCCGCCTCAGATTGAACCCGACCTCGGAAGGGAGCCGATCGGCCTTGCGCATGTTGCAACGTCGACAACAGGCGACCACGTTCTCCCAGGTGTGCCGTCCACCACGAGAACGAGGGACGATATGGTCGATGCTCTCGGCCGGTGCCGCACAGTACTGACATTGTTGGCCGTCGCGGCCGAATACGGCCTGGCGGGTCACTGGGCTCGATCTGCGGAAGGGGACATGAACGTAGGTAATGAGTCGAATCACCGTGGGAACGACTATCGAATCGTGCTCAGAGTGCCACTCCACCTGACGGTCGACGACCACGGTCGCCTTCTGACGCAGCACTAAAACTATTGCCCTCCGGTCGGTCACGACCGAAAGGGGCTCATTGCTCGCATTCAGCACCAGAACCCGAGTCATAGAAACTCCGCTTCACTAACCCTCGAAAATGTTAGCGGAGTTCAGCGGAGTGACGCCCGACTCCCCCCGCACACGCCACCACTTGAACCCAGGGTTCCCACCGTCGCCGAGCGACGTCCCCAGCCCAAGGTTCAGCCCTGCCCGGGCCACCACTTGAACCCAGGGTTCCTGCCGTCTCTGAGCGACGTCCCCAGCCCAAACTTCAGAATGACCAAAAGGGCGAACAAGCACCCAAGTGGGGGAGGGTGATTGACAAGTGGGAGAAAGTGGGGCATAGTGGCGCGTACGAGAACTATTGACGAGAGACGGATGACGTGCTTCTCGGTGACTACCAACACACACTTGACGACAAAGGAAGGGTTGTGATGCCCTCCGCCTTCCGCCCTGAGCTGGAAGACGGTTGTGTCGTGACCAAGGGCCCCGAGGGTCAGCTCCTGGTTTACCCCACCGACGGATTCCGCCAGTTCGCTGAGGAGCTGAGAGCCGAGGGGGGAGATCGGAAGCACGCCAAGATGTCGCGCCTTCTCTTCTCCGGCGCCGACGAGCAGAAGCTGGATCGGCAAGGGAGAGTTCTCCTCAAACAGGAGCTCAGGAAGTATGCCGACCTGGTCGACGTCTCCGAGATAGCGGTCATCGGCAACATGGAACGGGCCGAGGTCTGGAATCTGGCGAGATGGCAACAGGAGAGGGATGCCCTCGATGAGGCATACCGATCCGAACAAGAGGAGGTCGCTGGTATGTGACTTTCTGGTTCAGCATCAGCCCCCCGGTACCAAAGGGAAGGCCCCTGACTCCGCCCGCTTACCTTTGGTGTCAGCGCCCGGGGGGCTGATGGTGAACCAGACCAACCACAACGACGAGAGCAGCACATACCACCAACCCGTGATGAGTGAAGAGGTGGTCCGCTGGCTGGGCCCAATCGCCGACAACGGAATCGTGGTTGACGCCACGTTTGGCGGAGGGGGACATACGAGGAGTTTGATGAGTAACACGGCAAACGACATCGAGATGGTCGTGATTGACCGAGACCCCGACGCCCTGGCCAACGCCAGCGATCTGGGCGATTCGGTGACGGCGATCGAAGGCAATTTTGCCCAGCTCGGTGACATGCTCGTCTCTCAAGGGATCACGGCCGTCGCCGGGGTCCTTTTCGACCTCGGTGTTTCCAGCCATCACCTCGACGTCGAGGAGCGAGGCTTCTCCTATCGTCGAACCGGCCCACTCGACATGAGGATGGGTGCCGACACCGATCTCACCGCGGCCGAGATCATCAACGATTGGCCCGAGGACGACATAGCCCAGACAATCAGATCACTGGGGGAGGAGCCGAGGGCTCGTCGCATCGCCCGTGCGATAGTGGATGCGCGGCCTCTCACGACCACAACCGAGCTGGCGGCAGTTATCGAAGTCGCCGTTGCCGGGGGTCGACCCGATCGTCGCCATCCTGCACGACGCACCTTCCAAGCACTCCGCATGACAGTGAACGACGAGCTTGACTCGATCCGGGCCGGTCTCGACTCCGCCATCGACATCCTGGGTCCTGGTGGCCGTTGTGTGGTCATCTCCTACCACTCGTTGGAGGATCGGATCGTAAAGAGACGTTTCGTAGATGGGGCCACCGGTTGTGTTTGTCCACCGGATCTACCCGTTTGCGTCTGTGGCCGGGAACCGGAACTGAAGATCCTGACCAAGAAACCGAAAACTCCCAGTGCCGATGAGATTGCCCAGAACCCGAGGGCGCGGTCGGCCAAGCTGCGGGTGGCCGAGAGGATCGCATCATGACCACCTCACCGTTGCGTGAGTCGGTCCG
>WHTL01000204.1 GCA_009377735.1 Acidimicrobiia bacterium | reverse complement strand
CGCACCAAGGTGAGCCGTCGTGGCACTAGGGCGAGCCGTCGGGACCGGAGTGAGCCCGCCACCGTCGGGCCGTGATGCCCGATCCGGAAAGACTCGCCACGGCACTATTCTCGACGGGTGTCTGAAATCGCTCTATTCCATTCTGCTCTGGGTGTCCGCCATGGCGTCACCGATGCGGCCGATAGGCTCCGTTCCGCTGGTCACGATGTGGTGGTCGTCGACCAATACGAGGGGCGGGTCTTCGACGATTACACCGAGGCCTCCGCATATGTCGACGAAGTTGGCTTCCCAACCCTGATGGGCAGGGCCCTCGCCGCCACGGTCGACCTCGACGACGGTCTCATCACCATGGGCTTCTCCAACGGTGGTGGTATGGCCGAGTTTGTTGCCGCCAGCAGACCCGGGGTGAGTGGTGTCATCCTGGCTGCGGGTGCCCTCGACCCAGCCGTGATAGGGGCATCTTGGCCGCAGGGTGTCCCCGCCCAGATCCACAACACCCTGAATGATCCCTGGAGAGAGCAAGCGAGTATCGACGCCGTTGTCGCCGCGGTGGAAGCGGCCGGCGGCGGGGCCGAGGTTTTCGACTATCCCGGATCGGGACATCTATTCACCGATTCTTCCAAGACCGACGAATACCAACCGGCCGAGACCGAAGAGTTCTGGCCGCGTGTCCACGATTTCATTGAGCGGGTCGCCTGAAGCCATGAGGGTTGTGAATGGGCACCGTGCAGTTTTGCTCGTAATGGTGGTGTTCGCCATGGTGGTCTCGACGGTGGTGTCGGCCCAGACCGACACCACTTTTATCGACGTTCCGGAGAGCCACCAGTTCTACGAGGACATCGAATGGGCGGCACGCCGCGAGATCACCCAGGGCTGCACCCCACCCACCAACCTGCGTTTCTGCCCGGACGCTCCGGTGACGAGGGGGCAGATGGCCGCTTTCTTAGTGCGTGCCCTCCATCTTCCCCCTGCTGATGATCAGGGCTTCGTAGATGCCAATGGGGTGTTTGTCAAGGATGTCAACCGCTTGGCCGCCGCACATATCACCCGTGGGTGCAACCCGCCGACCAACGACCGATTCTGTCCCAACTGGTCGGTCACCAGGGGGCAGATGGCGTCCTTCTTGACTCGTGCTCTCGACCTACCACCGTCGGGAGACCAGGGATTTATCGATGTTGGCGGGGTTCATGCCGATGATGTGAACAGTTTGGCGACGGCGGGGATCACCCGCGGGTGTAATCCACCGACAAACGACCGCTTCTGTCCCGATGACCCCGTGTCGCGGGCCCAGATGACTGCCTTTCTCCGCCGGGGTCTCACCCGAACCGAGCCGCCGGCAGCGGGAGCGTGGGAGATCCGGGTCCTCGATGTGGGTCAGGGGGACTCGATTCTGCTCAGTGGGACCGATTTCACCATCCTGGTAGATGCCGGACCCACGAAGGCAAAGACGACGATGCTGACGCACCTCGACAACGCTGGTGTCGAAGAGATCGACCTCTTCATCCTCACCCACCCCGATCCCGACCACATCGCCAAGGCCGCGGAGGTGCTAGACAACATTCCGGTGGACACCGTGTGGGCCAGCGGCGACACCGCCGACACCTACCACTTCCGGCAGACCGTCGCTGCCATCAGACGTTCGGGTGCCTTTTACATAGAGCCCCGCGCCGGTGACATCGACAATATCGGATCGGCCAAGATCGAGGTGATCAACCCTGTGGACCTCGATGGCACCAACAACAACGACGGCATCGTCGCCCGTGTGTCTTCCGGAGGTGTCTCGATACTCCTAAGCGCTGATGCACAGAAGGAGGCCGAAGCGGAGATGCTCGCCAGGGATATCGATCTGACAGCGGACATCCTCAAGATCGGTCATCATGCCGCAGATACGTCGAGCAGCCCGGAGTATCTCGATGCCATTACCCCGAGTATCGGTGTCTATGGCGTGGGCGAAAATAACCCGCACGGACATCCCCATCAGGTGGTGCTGGATCGCCTCGCAGAACGAAATGTAGACGTGTACGGCACCGAGATCTTTGGCACCATCACCATCACGATTAAAAACGGCGCCATCGTCGACGTCTCAGGTGAACACGATTTTCTTGACTGACAAAACCCGCGGTAGTCGCGACCACCCTGGCTCGCGGAGTTGGCCCCTCGTCAGCCTCATTCGGCGATCACAGTGAAGTGGATCTCACCCTCGTAGTTGTCGTCCCAGTTGTTGCTCCAGTCACGGAGGCCATACACCACGTCGACGTTGACTCGTCTTGGGGCGAGGGCATCGATCGTGGTGTCCAGCCGCACTTCTAACTGTCCGAGATGGTGATCGTTCCTGGGGCTGAAAGCCACGTCGAAGCCGCGGACTATGGCGCTGGCCTGGGTTACAGGATTGGGAAAAACGACCTCGGAACGAGTCTGCCGGGGTCCCGACCCCTTGAGTTTGTTGAAGCTCACTGTTCCATTCTGAATCTGCATTGGGTATCAGCCCTTCTCGTATTCGTTGTCGGAATCTTCTTCTTCCGAATCACCGTTGTTGGGGTGGTCGTGTCCTCCGTCGTCGGGATCGTCGGGCGGCGCACAGGGGTCGTCGGGGTGCTGGTCTCCACTGAGGACGAAGAAGCGGTTATGCCCGGTTCGTTCCAACAGCCAATGTGACGGTGCTACCTGATCCTCGGCCCCCACCACAGAGGCGGTGACGACCGTCTGGCCGACGGGGAGCCGGCTGAGATCGAGAGTGCGTCCCCTTCCCAACTCGCCACCATCCGATCCGTGCCATCGGATGTTTCCCCGCTTGCCAATGCGGGGTCCCACCACCACCGCACGTGGGTTGGTGGTCAGTTCGGCACGGTTCTCGCCTCTGGGCACGGCGACGATGTCCACCTGGGGTGCCCCCGGTGACGAGGGCTCCGCCAGCTCTCCACAGGGACCACTCCACTCACCTACCCCCGTGGCAATACCGGTGGTGACCAACACCCGGACATGGATCTCCTTTTCGGTCCCGAGGGATGATCTGGCCACAGTTACCTCGTTCTCCCTGGTCCTCGGGGCACAGCCACGCCACGTACCCGATCGGTCTCGCCATTGGACCAGCGCCCACGGTCCGCGATCGTCGCTCGTAGCCTCGGGATCCGTGCTGTCGTAGTCACTCACCGTCCAACGAATCGTTACCTGGTTCTCCTTGTGGTACTCCTCGTACTTCCCGTTGCAGTCGACCTCCACCTCGACATGGGGCGGGTCGGGGATTGGCCAGCTGTCCACCAGCTCATCGCACCGGAGCAGTCTCATCTCCTTGGCATCGGTCGGGAAGGCCACGGCCTGGCGGATCCTGACCGACCTACACGTTGCCCCCTCCCCGCATCCGCAACCGCAACAGCAGTCGTCGTCGGTGTTGAGACAGGTCGACGACAGGACGCGCTGCTCCTCGTCAACGAACTCGATGGTGTAGTCGGTGGGTGTGCTTGGGAGTGGACGCGGATGGGCGGGGAAATGGAACGAGGGATGGACGACGACGTTCCCGGTCCGATCGATGTCGAGTCGGAGGAACAGTTTGGGCTGCTTGACCCGGATCCATTCGTTGTCGCGGCGTCGTGGGACACTTGCCCTCGCCGTCGAGAAGGCGGCTCCTCCCGCATCGGGGATCGGAATGGCACCCATCAATGCCTTGTAGGTGTATGGGCTGACCCAGTCCCCACCCGAGTAGCCCATGAAATCGTGGCCGTTGGCGGGATCGATCACACGGGCGTACCAGGTGCGGGGATCAACCCCGTACTCCCCAATCGAATCGGAGTCGTAGCCGCTGTAATCGGGGTACCCGCCATCGGTGTTCAGGGGTTGGGCGCATCTGGTGACGTTGTCGCACGGAGCGTGCTTGCGTCCCAGGGCATGACCCACCTCGTGGGCCGCCGTTCCTCCGTTCCCGATACGACCGACACCCACGCCGCCGCCACCGCAGCCGCCTACCGATCCGGTGTCGACGCCCACGTTGAAGAGCCCGTACACGATGTCATCGGAATCACCACGCAGGTCGCCTACGGCGTCGCGCATGTCACCCAACTCGTCACAGCCGTTGCTGATGTCGGAGATGGTGGCCCCGTCGTACTCCATCGTCTGATAGGTGGTTATCTCCACGTCGGGGATGGGATACAAGGTGTCGGTGAAATCGAAAACGTCCACGAAGTCCGCTTCCGATGGTGCGGCGAGATCGGTGTCGGTGGCGTCGTCCACGATGTCGTCACCGGTGTACTCGATTCCGACCGCCATGATCCGCAGGGCCGGTTGGGTGTCGAAGGTGATGGTCCGGGTGAACTCCTCGGAGAACTGGGTGGGATCGGATTGGTCGAAGATCTTGCCTCGGAGGGTGAGGGTTCCCAGGCAGAGGTTCTCCGGAATCACGAAATTGAGGGTGTGGCCCCTGTTTCCCCGGTCGGTGGCAACGTCGCGTCGCGGCGTAATGACCTCGGCGGCGGAAAGGGTCGTGACGGTGCCGTTTCCCTCCACCACGAGCTCCCCGTTGAGAGATGCGATGACGGGGAGGCCCGATGATGCGTCGTAGTCGGGATAAAGACGGACGATGGTGGGTTTGGAGGCGATTAGCCGTATCGAGTTGTCGGGGAAGACATTCGGTGGGGCGAGATGGTCAGAGCTGCGGAAATGCTGGATCACCTGGCTGCTCTCGGCGTCGACGATGATGAGATCTCCCCGCGCGTCGCCGGGTTGAGGTGTCGACACGGGAGAAAGCTCGGCGAGGACTGCGACATCGATGACACCCGAGTATGGGTCGTCCCACTCATTGCTCCAGTCGCGGAGACCGAACACACCCCGCACATTGACGATGGTGTCGTCGTCATCGTCCACCCTGCCACTCACTTCGACCTCGAGTCGGCCGAGATGATGGTCCTCGTTGTCCTCGAATCGAGCGGTGTACCCGGCTATCCCGGCGGCTACCCGACGTACCCTGCGGGGAAAGGAGAGGGTGGTGGAGGCAGTGACTGGCCCCTCACCCTCTGTCTCGGGGAATAGCAATGATGTCTCTCTGATCTCCATCTCATCTCCCTACTTTCGAAGACGGAGGTTCTATGGTCAGAGGAGCCGAGACGGTGGGATGTTGATACGCGTCATATTACGGACCGGATGAACCGTCCTCGTCTCTCCTCCGTTCGAGTTCCTCGAAGATCGTGATCTGGAGACCGGCCGGTGCCTCCAACCGCGAATTGAGGGAACGCCACGGTGTCTCGGTGGGCGCTGCGATGAGGTTGGCGCCGGCTCTGACCAGATCGTCGGTCCGGGTCTCGGTGTCCTCCACCTCAAACGCCACCCTGATCTTGGGTGCAATCGGTCGACCCACCTCGATGTCATCGATCATCCGCTTCTGTGCCGGGTTGATGATCTCCAAGGTGGCCCTCCCCGCCCCCAGGATGGCGACCCGAGCGCCCCCGTCGCTTTCGATCATGTCCTCCTCGCGGAGACCGAGGACGTCGCGGTAGAACGACACGGCTTCGTCGAATTCCTCCGTCTCGACCACCAATCGGAGTTGGCGCGGTCCTGTCATACAAATTTCCTTCTCTCAGGAGTCTATGTCCCAGATACAACGTCGGAGCGGACGGCATCTTCCAGATCTATCGTCCTGCATCGATAGCCCTTAGCCCCTACCCCGGAAGGTTTCGTTCCCTGGCCGTGTTGGCATAGGTGTCCCGGTTAACGATCCTCAAGGAGCAACGTGGCACGTCTGTCCATCCCTCTCTCAGTCCTCGACCTGGCTAACGTCCCCCGTGGTGGCACATCGGCCCAGGCGCTGCAGGGCACCACGAGGTTGGCGCAGACGGCCGATCTGCTCGGATATCACCGTTTCTGGGTGGCGGAGCACCACAACATGCCGATCGTGGCGTCCACCTCGCCCACCGTTCTCATGGCACACCTCGCCGCCGTCACCGAGAACATCCATGTCGGTTCGGGCGGGATCATGCTCCCCAACCACCCTTCCCTCGTTGTGGCGGAGCAGGTAGCGATCCTCGAGGCGCTGCACCCGGGACGCATCGATGTCGGAATCGGGCGGGCACCGGGAACGGACCAGCGCACCGCCGCCGCTCTGCGTCGTGACGCCGGTCAACTCGCCGCCGAGGAGTTCCCCCAGCATCTCATCGATCTCATGGGTTTGTTGGGCGACGTCCGCGAAGGCTCTCGTCTCCACTCCGCATTCGCTGCCACACCGGCGGCGACGTCCCGACCAGAGATCCTCCTGCTGGGGTCGTCGGGCTATTCGGCGCAACTCGCCGGTGTCTTGGGACTGCCCTTCGTCCAGGCCCATCATTTCGACATGGGCGGCACCTCCGAGTCTCTGCGTATGTATCGGGAGCGCTTCGACCCGGTCGGGGATCTAGCCGAGCCCTATCCCATCGTCACCGCCAACGCCGTCGTCGCCGAGGACGAAGAGACGGCGCGGCGTAATGCTCTTCCGGGACAGCTCTTCCGGCTCTGGCTCCGCACGGGCCGACCCATCGAACTCCTCTCCGTGGAGGAGGCGTTGGAGCACCCCGATCGAGAAACTGCGGAGTCGATACCCACCCAGGCGCTCATCGGAGATCCCGACATGGTGGCCGATGGTATGGTCGCCCTGGCGGAGTCGACCGGCGCTGCCGAGCTTATGGTGACGGCCACCGTGTCCGAATACGAGGATCGCATTGCCGGACTGGAGCTCCTGGCCGATGCCGTCGGTCTCTCCGCTTCAAGTGCGGTGTAGGTTGGTCAGACCAGCAAAGGAAGGGACACCATGAACACATCGGAAATCCTGGTCGAGGCGTACGGTCGCATCCGCCAACTGGTGCATCGCTCCATCGATGGCCTCGATACCGAGGGCCTTGGCTACCGACCGGAACCCGATGCCAACTCCATCGCGTGGTTGGTGTGGCATCTCACCAGGATCCAGGACGATCACATCTCAGAGATTGCTGGTCGTGACCAGAGCTGGGTGACCGGGGGATGGGTGGGCAAGGACGGGTTGCCCAGCGACCCGGTGGCAACCGGTTTCGGCCACACATCCGAGCAGGTGGCGGCCGTTCGACCCACGTCGGCGGATGTCCT
>WHTL01000346.1 GCA_009377735.1 Acidimicrobiia bacterium | reverse complement strand
TGGCGTTGGTTGGTTGATTGCGTGTTTTGCCTCCATGGTCCAGGCCCTGCTGGGTCAGTCGCCACTGCAAATGTCAGTTCTGGGGGTCATGACGGTGGTCGGGCTGTTGACTTGGACGGTCGCAGCGGGACGCGCCGTGGCGGGAGCCTGGGGTCACTACACCACGGCGAGGGGACAGTCTGCCGCAGCATGATTGCACCAAACTAAGCAATGAACGAGGGGATCGGTAAAAGGTCAGGAGGTCGCTTGCGCCTCGGCTGCCTTATCCGGTTCCAGCTCTCGTTCGTAGAAGAACATGAGATCCTCCCCTTGCGGTTGGTGAAACCGAAACTCTCGTCGGGGGGTGCGGTCTGCCGTGTCGCTCTCCTCAGTTTCCAGATCGATGGCGGTCGGCCCCTCCTTTTTTCGTTGCGACCTGCTTCTGCCACCCTGCCGAACGTATCCACCGACTCGACTTATCGGGACCGGCTCCCCATCTTGCCGGGAGGCTTCCTATGACCAGGAATCCTCGATGATCCCCAGACGGCGTCCCTCCTCAACCGCCGCCCGTCGTGTGGTCACTCCCAATTTGGTCCGCACCGCCGTCACATGATGATCGATGGTCTTGACCGATACGTAGAGCCGGTCGGCGATCTCTTGATAGGTGAGCCTTTCGGCCAGGAGCTTAAGGACCTCCGTTTGCCGGGGTGTGAGATGGGCCGGGCTGGCTTTGGTAGCGGGTTGTGGTCCTCGGGGGATGCGAGTCTCTCCCAAGTCGCGGAGTCGCCGTCGAACCATCGCTGCGCGCGGCGTTGCCCCCAGATCGTTCAGCAGCTCCATGGCTGCGTATAACGACTCCGGTTCTGACGAATCGGCCAGCGCGTCGGCTTGGGCATACGGTCGGCCTATCTCATCCCAAGCCCTGGCTGCCTCCTCTGTGTGACCAGAGATGTGGAGTAGGTAGGGCTCAAAGGCGTCGCGGGGTGGTTCATCGAGATGTCCGGCTCGATGCGCCCATAGGGCCGCCTCACCGACCCAAAGGTCGTCGTCCAATTCGTGGACCAGCGTCAGGATGTCCGAAACCAGCCCTATCACCGAGGAGATCCGCCCGCGAAGCCATGCTCGCTCGATACGAGTCAACCCGATTGGGACGAGATAGTCGGGATCCCGGCTGGGATCGGCCAGCGCTTGTGCCTCCGCCAGCGTCTCTTCGGATCCCGGTTGGCCGCGACGGGTCTGGAGCTGACCCCGAGTGGTAAGGGCCACGACCCGGGTGATGCCCTCGGTCCCCATCACCAGGTTCGCATCCGCCTCTGCTTCCGCCCACCGTCCCTGCTCCAGACGGAGCATCGATCGGAGCGCCAACAGAAAGTTGTGGGCCATGACCACATCGTGCGTTTCGGTGAATCCCAGTCCCTCCTCCAGGTACCGATTCGACTGCCGATAGTCCATGTGCCAGAAATATCCCTCGGCGAGGTCGTAGTAGCCGAGGGCAGTTAGTTCATCTAACCCGCTTCTCTGGGCCAGCTCAAGACTCTCGAGGAGCAGGGCGTTGTGGCTGGGTGACTTTAGCCATTGCGCGTATCCCGTCACAGCGAGCGACCGAACTAGTCCCTCCGTGTCGCCGATTTCACGCGACAAAGCTATCGCCTTGTCACCCAATGAGGTGGCATTATCGGGATGGTCCAGGAGGTGGTCGAGCTCCGACAGTTGCGCGTAGGCCGCGGCGAGGTTCCCACTGGGTGACTCTTGCTCCAAGACTGCGACCGCTTCCTGGGCAGTTTCGAGCGCCTCCTCACCTTCGCCGAGAAACCACAGGGCATTGGCGAGCATGGTCAAGCTTCCACCCAGCCGAAGCACATCATCGCTTTCCTGGTGGATCACGATTGCTTGGCGTGCCGATTCAATCGCCGCGTCGTGGCTCCCCGTCAGGAAACACTCCCGGGCATGACTGTCGAGGAGATCGGCGAGCTCCGTCTGCTCGATCAGATCTCGATGCTCAAGCGACTGCTCATAGTGAGCGACCGCCTCCCGATGGGAGCTGAGAGATGCGGCTTGTCGCGCTGCCATCGTGGCGAAGCGGACCACCTTCGGACCATCCTCGGCCTGAGCAGCATGATGTGCCAGCCGCGCCGGATGAGCATCCACTTTCGCGAGCACTTGTAATGCCCTGCTATTGAGCTCTCGGCGTCGCGATGGCGCCAGCCCCTGTTCCACGGCCTGCCGCACCAACTCATGAGAGAACGACACCGTGTTGGTATCGATGAGGAGAATCCCGACCTGGATCGCCCCATCGAGTCCGGCCGACACTTGACAACCCTCCAATACCCATCGCTCAACCCGCCCCGGGAAGACCGAGGTCAACTCGACGCACTGCCGAGCCAATGGCTCGAGCCGCTCGACGCGTGCCGCCACCATGTCCTGGACCGTGGTCGGTACACCCGTCGTGGACGACTTCAGCACCTCAGTCACGTAGAAGGGGTTGCCCCGGGTGATGCGATACAGCTCATCGACGTCACGGGTGCCCGCCAGTTGGGCGACCGCATCCATGGACAAGGGATCCAGGTTCATGTGTCTGATCGAGCTTGCGGGAATGGTTCCCAAGGTCGCTCGGAGGGGATGGTCGGAGGCGACTTCGTCGTCGCGATAGGTGACAATGATGAGTGCCCGCATTCGGTCAACTCTGCGCCCCAGGAATTGGAGCACATCGAGGGTGGCCTCGTCGGCCCAATGGGCGTCCTCTATGGTCAACAGGGTGGGGCGCGGTGGCGTGTCCAGTTCCTCCATTAAGGATTCCGAGACCTCGACCACCGATCCCGAGGCGATGACGTCCTTGAGCTTGCCAACAATCTGGGCAGCCACGTCTCGGATCGCACCAAGGGGCCGCGGCGTCAGCAGATCGTCGCATAGCCCCCAAAACTGCCGACCGCCGCCCCTCTTCGAAGCGAAGTGGTTGACTAGAGCGGTCTTACCCCCACCGGCCTCGGCCTTCACCACGACTATCGCACCCCCCTTCGAAGAGGCGTCGGTGTACGCCTCTTCCATCTCGGCAAGTTGTGATGTCCGTTCCAGGAGTTCCACGTCAACGCCCTCCCCCGGTCTAGTACGACGCCCAGAGAGCTCCTGGCCCAGCCTATCGGCTCATGACCCGGATTGGCCAGACCATCCGTTCACATTGAGGGGTGTACCTACGAGCAACCCTCGGTGTAGCTCACCACCGGCTCCATACCGGCATGGACCGCGGTGATCGACTCCACATCGGTCTCCAGCATGTAGCGGATGTCCTCTGGCCTCACGTCGGGGTACTCACCGTCGACGTAGGCGTGCGGGAGCCCCTCCACGATCCTGTCGCCCAGGATGGCCTCGGCCTCGACGACGGCCATGCCCACCACGATCCCGTCTTCCGTAAGCCATCCCGGCTGATCGGCCGAGACCCGGGCAGCCACCAGGTTGTTTCGACCATCCACCGCATCGATCCCGCTTCCCAGGGCCGCGGTTGAGATCCAACCCAGCTGCGTCAGGCGACAATAGGACTCATCGTCAGTTGCCTCTCGGCGCCGAGATCGTCAGTCAGCTCGGTTGCATCGCGCTTCATAGCTCATCGGGCCCGGAACATCGGCCATACCGGGTCGAGGGGCTCGCTCGGCGCAGAACGTCGCTAGCAGTTGGCCAACGGGCTCGGGTTGTTCCTCCGGCAGGAAATGCCCTGCTTCGGGGACGCTTGTGACGTTTGCCGACGGCAGGTCGCGCTTCAGCCGGCGGAAGGTGTCGGCGACGTCGGGCAGCAATCGGTCCTGCTCGCCGTATATG
Source organism: Acidimicrobiia bacterium (assembly GCA_009377735.1). Lineage (GTDB taxonomy): Bacteria > Actinomycetota > Acidimicrobiia > Spongiisociales > ZC4RG35 > WHTL01. Next base: position 281 of record WHTL01000346.1, on the reverse strand, counting down.
ACACGGACCGGGCTGGCGAGCGAAGGGAGCGCGGCGGCAATCTCCGCGAACCCGCTCGGCTCGAGCTCGCTACCCGCCTTGGCTAGTGCGAGCCGAGAGTCCGGGCTATCGAACGGATCCCAAACAGCGGCGAGCACCTCGTCGGTAATGGTCGCCTCGTCGACAACCCCCAGCTGCATCACCCGCGCCAGGCCGTCCGAACCCGTAGCCTTGTTTCGCTCCGTCGGCGTCCGCAACATGGTCACGAGGTCTCGGACAGAGGTCGAGAACTCCGGGTAGAG